>JAYUFI010000420.1:0-14501 GCA_043738805.1 Planctomycetaceae bacterium
CCATGAGTATCGTTTGCGTCCACTCCTCGCGAACGCCGTCAAACAACGGCGATGCCGCTCCTGTGCCGACGGAAATTGGCCGCGTCAATCGTTTCGCGCGACGACTGCTAGTTCAGAAGTTGCAAGAGTTGCACGGTGGGAGCATTCAGTTGACCGATTCGTATGGCTCGACAATGCTCGGTCGGGGGGGCGACTTGCGGACGAGCTTGCATGTTCGCAACCCGGCGTTCTTCCAACACGCGGTGCTGGGCGGAAGCTTGTCGGTCGCCGAGTCATATCTGCGCGGTGAATGGGACTGTGACGACCTGACTTCGCTGTTTCGGATTTTTGTGCGGAACCTCGAAACGACGGACCAACTCGATCGCGGCTTGTCGCGAATCGCGAAGCTGGTCAATCGGCTGTATCACCGCTGGCACGCGAACAGCAAATCGGGAAGCCGGCGAAACATTCACGCTCATTATGATCTCGGCAACGATTTCTTTCGGCTGATGCTCGACGACACGCTGGCGTATTCGAGCGGCATCTTTTTGACTCCGACGAGCACACTGCACGAGGCGTCGATTGAAAAGATGGATCGCATTTGTCGAAAGCTCGATTTGCGGCCGAGCGATCATCTGCTGGAGATCGGCACCGGCTGGGGCGGGCTGGCGATTCATGCGGCGACGCAATTCGGCTGCCGTGTCACGACGACCACGATTTCGCAGCAGCAGTTCGATGTTGCTCGGCAGCGAATCGCTGAAGCCGGGTTGTCCGATCGCGTGACGTTGCTGTTGCAGGACTATCGCGACCTGACCGGCCAATTCGACAAGCTGGTCTCCGTCGAGATGATCGAAGCGGTCGGGCATCGTTACTTCGATACTTACTTCCGCAAATGCAGCGAACTGCTCAAATCCGATGGGACGCTCGTGCTGCAAGGGATCGTGATGCCCGATCGACGATATGCGAACTATTTGCGATCGGTCGATTTCATTCAGCGATACATTTTCCCCGGCGGTTGTTTGCCATCCATGAGTGCGATATTGGAATCGACAGCGCGCGTGACGGACTTGCGATTCATTCACGCCGAAGACTTCGGCACGCATTACGCTCAAACGCTGCGCGAGTGGCGACAGCGATTTCACTCGCGACTGAACGAGGTCCGCGGGCTGGGTTATCCCGACCGTTTCATTCGGATGTGGAATTACTACCTGAGCTACTGCGAAGCATCGTTCGACGAGCGTTACACCGGCGTCGTGCAAATCCAATTCGACAAGCCGCACTGCCAACGCGATCCAATCGCGGTCGGTCAGCGCGCCGCCGAGTGGAGGTCGGCATGAGCCTGTTGTCGTTGAGCCTCGAAGCGGTCGAACGCGGTTTGATTCCGGATGTGCTGACACGTTCGGCGATTCGAGGGCTGTGCGAGCAACGTCTGCGCGATTGTGATCGCGGGAATGACATCGCCAATTCGCGAGCGTTGGAGGCATTCGTTGAGTCGATGCGAGTGGGACCGATCGCGCCCGTTCCTGAAAAAGCGAACGAGCAGCACTACGAATTGCCGCCAGAGTTTTTTGCAGCAGTGCTCGGTCCGTATCGCAAGTACAGCTCGTGTTTTTGGCCAGCGACCGAGACTTCATTGGCCGAGGCCGAAGCCGCAGCGCTCGAGATCACTTGTCAGCGAGCTGACCTCGTCGACGGTCAAGAAGTTTTGGAACTCGGCTGTGGTTGGGGTTCGCTGTCGCTCTGGATGGCCGAACGGTTTCGCAATAGCCGCGTCACGGCGATCTCAAATTCGGCTCCGCAACGACGATTCATCGAGTCAACAGCCGCCTCACGTGGGCTGACGAACTTGCACGTCATCACTGCGGACATGAATCACTTCGCAATCGAGCGACATCGCTTCGACCGCGTCGTCTCCGTAGAAATGTTCGAGCACATGCGAAATTACGAACGGCTGCTGGAACGAATCGCGACATGGCTGCGGCCGGACGGCAAATTGTTCGTGCATCATTTCTGTCATCGGCAGTTCGCGTATTCGTTTGAAACCGACGGCGACGCGAATTGGATGGGCCGCTACTTCTTCACCGGCGGCTTGATGCCCAGCGAAAATATGCTGCGACAATTCCATCAGCACATGACGGTCATCGAGCAATGGCGCTGGGACGGCACGCACTATCAACGGACGTCCGAAGCGTGGCTCGCGAATCTGGACGCTCATCGCCGCGAAGTGTTGCCGATTCTCGAAGCGACTTACGGTCGCGAAGCGGCTCGACGTTGGTTTCACCGCTGGCGCTTGTTCTTCCTCGCCGTTGCCGAATTGTTTGGCGATGCGAACGGCACCGAATGGTTCGTGTCGCATTCGCTGTTGGAGCCAAACGCGAGCAAACCATGACGCCGATGATCTCAACATCGTTGAACTCGCTGTTGCTCGTCATTGCCACGCTGACGTGCTTATGGTTACTGAGCCTTGTGCGCCGTGACGCGAGCATCGTCGATCCGTTTTGGGGAATGGGATTCGTTCTCGTGACGTGGTATGTGTGGGAGTCAGCATCGACCGCACGACTGATCGAACGTTCGTGGCTGCTCGCCGCGCTGACGACGTTGTGGGGCTTGCGTCTGTCGTTGTATCTGCTGTGGCGAAATTGGGGACACGACGAAGACCGCCGCTATCGCGCGATGCGAGAATATCACGGGGCACGGTTCTGGTGGGTCAGCTTCCTGACCGTCTTTTTGTTGCAGGCGATCATCCTGTGGATCGTGTCGTTGCCGATTCAAGCCGCGATGATCAACGCGGAAACGACGCCGCTCGGCTGGCTGGATTTCGTAGGCGTGGGCTTGTGGAGCGTCGGCTTATTCTTTGAATCGGTCGGCGATTTCCAGATGGCTCGGTTCCAAGCCGATCCGAAGAACGTCGGCCAAGTCATGGCTCACGGGCTCTGGCGGTTCACTCGGCATCCAAATTACTTCGGTGACTTCTGCGTTTGGTGGGGACTGTATTTGATTGCCACTTCAGCCGGTGCGGCGTGGACGATCTTCAGCCCACTACTGATGTCGTTCTTGCTGCTGAAGGTGTCCGGAGTGACGCTGCTGGAGAAAACCATCACCGACCGCCGTCCCGATTACGCCGCCTATCAAGCGAGAACCAGTTCATTCTTCCCGTGGCCGCCGAAGCGGCCATCGCCGCCGGTCACGCCGACCTGATCGCGTTCGGATGTCCGTTTATCAGCAACCCCGACCCCGTCGAACGCTTCGCCAACAACTGGCCGCTCAACCCACCCGCCGAGATGTCGGCGTGGTACTCGTTCGACAACGACATTCCAAAGTATCAACAAAGCTAAGCAAAACCGCGTATTTCGGGCGACTCAATGAACTCGAAACCTCGAGAGTACAGACCATGAATGACCTGATGCAGCGGAGATTGTTCCTCGCCTCGGTGGGCGGAATTGGCGGAGCGACGTTGATCGCGAGCAATTCAATCGGGCAAGAAGCCAAGAGGTCGGAGGCGAAACTCGTCACGGCGGCGATGACAGCACAGTGGGCATCTTCGATCTCACCACCACGAACGAAACGAAGTACGCGATCCGCACGCTCGCATTATCGCAGACATCCAACGATCTCTTGATCGGTGGCCGCACTGGCCAGGTGGAAGTCTGGAATGCCGAGTCGGGCGAACGAACTCTGACGACAACCGGTCACACTGGAACCGTCGTCGGCGTCGCGTTTTCACCCGATGGCCGCGCAGTGGCGACAAGACTGCGAAGCTGTGGAACGCCGCGACGGGTGGCGAACAACTGACGCTGCAAGGTCACAGCGGCGGCATCATCCTTCCCAAAGTCGCCGCCTGACTCACGACCTCATCCACAACATTTGACAATACCCTCCGGGTTTAAGAGGCAGAGTCAGCAATCATCTCAAAGTTTCCACACGTTTAGCCGAAGCACCGACAACCACCGAGCGTCGTTTCTTGCGAGCGTTTGGGCCGGGACTACAATCCCTCGCCTCGCTCAACTGGCCACGAACCACTGACAACACTCATTAGCAGAAGAGATCGCGAACATGGCAGCCTTGAACCCGTTTGGTGCGGAAACCTTTATCAAGACCAAGAGCGGCGATTGGAAGATTTATCAGCTTCAAAAGCTGGCCGGGATCGGGCCGATCGACACGCTGCCGTTTTCGATTCGCGTGTTGCTTGAAGCGCTGCTGCGAAACGTCGATGGGTTCATCGTCACGGAAGAGGATGTCACGAACCTCGTGAAGTGGAACGCCCCCAAGCCAGCCGAAGTCGAACTCCCCTTCATGCCCGGCCGAGTCGTGCTGCAAGACTTCACCGGCGTTCCTGCCGTTGTCGACCTCGCCGCACTGCGAGCCGCGATGGTCCGCATGGGCGGCGACCCGAAAAAGATCAATCCACTCGTGCCGTGCGATCTCGTGATCGACCACTCGGTGCAAGTCGATTCGTTCGGATCGGGAGCCTCGCTGCAACAGAACATCGACTTGGAATTTCAACGCAATCAAGAGCGGTATCAATTCCTCCGCTGGGGCGCGCAAGCCTTCAACAACTTCCGCGTCGTTCCTCCCGCCACCGGCATCGTGCATCAAGTCAACTTGGAATACCTCGCGAAGGGAGTGCTCACGAAGAACGGTGTCGCGTATCCCGACTCGCTCGTCGGCACCGACAGTCACACGACGATGATCAACGGACTGGGCGTGGTCGGCTGGGGCGTCGGCGGCATCGAAGCCGAAGCGGTGATGCTCGGCCAACCGATTTACATGCTCACGCCAGAAGTGGTCGGCTTCAAACTGAGAGGCTCGCTGCGTGAAGGAGTCACCGCGACGGACCTCGTGCTGACCGTCACGCAGATGTTGCGCAAGCACGGGGTCGTCGGGAAATTCGTCGAGTTCTTCGGGCCGGGTCTCGATCACATGTCGCTCGCCGATCGCGCGACGATCGCCAACATGGCTCCCGAATACGGGGCGACAATGGGCTTCTTCCCCGTCGATGACGAGACGCTCAACTATTTGCGTCGCACTGGCCGCACGGACAACGAAGTCGATCTCGTCGAGCGGTACTACAAGGAGCAGGGCCTGTTCCGCACCGCCGCGTCGCCGACACCGCGATTCAGCAGCACGTTGGAGCTGGATCTCGCCGCCGTCGAACCTTCGATGGCCGGGCCGAAGCGCCCGCAAGATCGCGTGCTTTTGAAGGACATGCAGACCGTTTGGCGAGATCAGCTCGTCAAGATTTTCGGGCACGCTCAGCCCGTGGGGCACGTTTTCAACGAGCCCGTTCCGAATTCGGCCGGGCACGTTGAAAACGTGCCCCACGAACTGCGCGACGGTGCCGTCGTCATCGCCGCGATCACGAGCTGTACCAACACCAGCAACCCCAGCGTGATGATCGGAGCCGGTTTACTCGCGCGCAATGCCGTTGCGAAGGGGCTGACCAGCAAGCCGTGGGTGAAGACCAGCCTTGCTCCTGGCAGCCGAGTTGTGACCGACTATCTGGAGAAGTCCGGCTTGAACAAGTCGCTCGATGCTCTTGGCTTCAACACAGTCGGCTATGGCTGCACGACTTGCATTGGTAACAGCGGCCCGCTGCCCGATCCGGTGTCGAAAGCGGTCATCGACGGCGATCTCGTCGTGTCGGCCGTGCTTTCCGGCAATCGCAACTTCGAAGGCCGAGTCAACGCCCAAGTGAAGGCTAACTATCTCGCTAGTCCGCCGCTGGTGGTCGCGTATGCGATCGCGGGGACGACCGACATCGACCTCACCACGCAGCCACTCGGCAAAGGGAGCGACGGCAGCGACGTCTATCTCAAGGACATCTGGCCGACGCAGGCCGAAGTGGCCAAGACGATCGACGACTCGATGTCGCCGGAGACGTTCATCAAAGAATACGGCAACGCAACAAAAGGCCCGATCGAATGGCAGTCGATCCCGACTTCCACCGGCGACATCTTTGAATGGGACGCGAAGAGCACCTACATCCAAGAGCCGCCGTTCTTCGTCGATATGCCGCCGACCCCCGCACCGATCAAGTCGATCACTGGAGCCCGCTGCTTGGTCAGTGTCGGCGACTCAGTCACGACCGACCACATCAGCCCCGCCGGTTCGATTAAGAAGGATTCGCCCGCTGGAAAATTCCTGATGGACAACGGCGTCGGCGTCGCCGACTTCAACCAATACGGAGCACGCCGAGGCAACGACCGCGTGATGACTCGCGGCACTTTCGCCAACATCCGCCTGAAGAATCTGCTCGCTCCCGGTACGGAAGGGGGCGTGACAAAATACCTGCCAACCGGCGAAGTCATGCCGATCTACGACGCCTCTCTGCAATACAAGCAGACGCACACGCCGCTGGTCGTCCTCGCCGGGGCCGAGTACGGCACCGGCTCCTCTCGCGACTGGGCTGCGAAGGGAACGTACCTGCTCGGCATCCGTGCCGTGATTGCAACTTCATTCGAGCGCATCCACCGCTCAAACCTCGTCGGCATGGGTGTCCTCCCGCTGCAATACCGCGAAGGGGAGTCCCGCGACTTCCTCGAACTCGACGGCACTGAAACCTTTGAGATCGCTCTCAATGATGATCTCAAACCACGCCAAGCCGTCGAGGTCACCGCCATCAAGCCCAACGGCCAACGAGTCCACTTCGTCACCACCTGCCGCATCGACACGCCAGTCGAGGTTAAGTACTACCGCAACGGCGGCATCCTCCACACAGTGCTGAGAGATTTGGCGAAGGCATAGTGGGTGATCTGTGTTCGGAAGATTGAAGTGTCCCGGCAGATATGAAAGGTGGATTCATGACGGAAGCACTTTCAGTGACGTGCGACTGAGGTGAAAGATTCGGGTCAGCGGATAGTAGAACCTACAGATTTCTCAACACACTGTTTGGCTTCAGATCGCTTCGCGGCAAAACAAATCAACTGAGCGTTCGCCCTAGCTAGCACTTCGGGTTAGTGTGAGGGCGGCGGTGGTAGCATTGAGAGCACCGGCGAGCAACTTTTGAGGCATTATACATGAGCGATCAACCCAGCGATTTCTTTCGGGAACTCATCAACGATTATGTTCATTCGCGACCGAACGCGAAGAAGCATGATCCGCAGCGAGTGGCTAAGCGGCTGGGTGTGAAGAAGCGGGAATTTGAAGAATTCCTAAAAGCTTGGATGAGCGTGTTTGGGACGCTATCGCCGGTGAAGAATGAGGGTTCGAAGCGGCGCGATGAACGGCGTTCTGAGGACGACGACTCGCGCGGTGATCGGCGAACTGACGCATCAGCGGACTCTTCCAGTGCGGCAAATCGGCTGTCTGGATTCATCAAAAAGATCGGGATGCGCGGTGGCGTGTTTATCCCACATGGCGGCGGCAGTCCGGAATCACGAGCGGCGGGCGGGCCGATCGAAATTCAGATCGCGACCGAGGACATGCAGGACGCTCAGGCCGGTGACGAAGTTGTGATCAAGTTGTCCTCACGACATCGCGACGGCAAGAAGCAGTACGGTCGAGTGCTCGAAGTGTTGCAACGTGCGACGAATTCGTTCGTCGGAACGTATGACGAATTCGAGGATCAAGGTTACGTGAAGATCGACGGTCGCAACTTCACCGATCCGATTTGGGTCGGTGATCCGGGAGCGAAAGGGGCCGCTCCGGGCGACAAGGTGGTCATCGAGATGTTGCGATTCCCAACGCACGCTCATGGCGGCGAAGGAGTGTTGACGCAGGTGCTCGGTGCGAAAGGGGAGCCGGGTGTTGATCTGCAAACGATCTTGCACGAGTACGGGCTTCCTGATGAATTCCCGCCCGAAGTGCTGCACGAAGCAAGCAAGCAGGCCGAGCGCTTTGATGAGTCTGACTTGCGTGGACGGCTCGATCTGACTCAAGAGACAATCGTCACGATTGACCCGCATGACGCTCGCGACTTCGACGATGCGATCTCGCTGACAAAGAACGAAACGGGACATTGGGTGCTCGGAGTTCACATCGCTGACGTGGCCCACTTTGTCCGACCGGGAAGCCAACTCGATCGCGAAGCCAAGCGTCGCGGCACGAGCATCTATTTGCCGACGCGCGTGCTACCAATGCTTCCGGAAGTGATCTCAAACGGACTTGCGAGTTTGCAACAAGGCCGCGTGCGATACACGAACACGGCGTTCATCGAATTCACTCCCGACGGCATTCCGGTTCACACCGAGTTTGCGAAGTCGGCAATCAAAGTCGTGCAGCGATTCGCGTATGAAGAGGTCATGCCGATCGTCGCTCAGCAATCCGGCGAACGGGGCGGCATCAGCCCCGTGGTCAATCACGATAGCCAAGGCATTTCCAAACAGACCAAGGGGCTAACGCCGCCCCGTTCGCCAGAGAAGACGCCCCGCGTTACAGCGAAAGTCCGTAAGCTCCTGTGCGACATGCACGAACTGGCGATGACGTTGCGTCGCCGTCGTTTCGAGCACGGCTCGCTCGATCTGAATATCCCGGAAGTCAAACTCGACTTCGACAAAGATGGTCGAGTCATCGGGGCTCACGAAGCGAATCATGATGAAAGCCACCAGATGATCGAAGAGTTCATGCTGGCTGCGAACATCGCCGTTGCCACGAAGTTGAACGATCTGGAAACCGCGTTTCTGCGCCGAGTTCATGCCGAACCAGACTCGCTCAAGCTGCAAAGTTTTGCGAAGTTTGTCACGACGCTGGGCTTCAACCTCGACATTCAACCAGCGCCGCCAAAGGGAAAACGGAAATCGAAAGACCCGTCACCGCAGAATCGATCGAGGCCGTCCGCTTACGACAGCCCGGTGATCATCTCCAAAGCCGCGTTGCAAGTTTTGCTCAAGCAAGTCAGCGGCACACCCGCCGAACGAGCGATCAATTACGCGCTGCTGCGAAGCATGAAACAGGCCTCCTACTCCGGCGTGCCGATCGGACATTACGCGCTGTCGGTCAGTGAGTATTGCCACTTCACCAGCCCGATCCGCCGCTATCCCGATCTGACGATTCATCGTTTGTTCGATGAATTCACCGCCAAGGGATCGGCTCGTGGCATGGGCGAAGCAGATCTCGAAATCCTCGGCACGCACTGCTCGGACACCGAACGCCGAGCCGCTCAAGCCGAGCGTGAATTGACAAAGCTCAAACTGCTCGCGTTTATGGCCAACAAAGTGGGCGAAGAGTTTGACGCGATCATCACCGGCGTCGAACGCTTCGGGATGTTCTGCCAAGGACTCGAAATGCCGGTGGACGGTTTCGTCCATGTGAGCGCGTTGTCGGAGAACGACTACTTCAACTACGACCCCGATAGCCTCAGTCTCGTCGGCCGTGCCAGCGGAAAACAATTCCGTCTCGGCGACCGCGTCCGCGTTCAAATCGCTCACGTGAACGAACAACGCCGTGAGTTGGACTTCCGCGTGATTCTCGACAAGCCGACTGGCCGTCGTCCTCGCGGAACACAAGAGACTGCCCCCACATCTCCACAAAGAACTCCACGTCGGCCGAAGGTCCAGAATGCGACCCGAAAACCAAAACGTCGGGGAGACGCATGATCCACCTGCGGAGTGGGTCGCTCAGCTCACTCAATCGCTCAACTCACTCAAACAGAGCGGTTTTCAACGCAAAGGCGCAAAGATCGCGAAGGAACGCCAAGAATCATTTTTCGTGATCATTGGCCTGGAAATTTTGGCGAATACAAGCAAATGCCCATCACCCTAATTTCTTGGTCGTTCTTTGCGCCTTTGCGTTGAAATCTTCCCAACAAACTGCTCAGTTTGAGTACTTAAATACCCCAATGGCTCGAAGGAACTTGGCGATGCGCGATTTGCTGGCCCGGAATCGGCGATCTTTGTGCGGACTGGCTTTGTTGTGGACGACGGCTGTGATCGGCAATCAATCGTTCTGCGTGGAGCCGAACCAAACGACGACAGCGAACGAAGCCAGTCGAGTCTCGTTCGATCGGGACGTGCGGCCGATCTTGTCGAATCATTGTTGGAAGTGTCACGGGCCTGATGCGGCTGAGCGGAAGGGGGGCTTGCGGCTTGATCAGAAAGAGGAACTCAGCCGGCCTGCCGAGTCGGGTAAAGTGGCGATCGTTCCGAGCAAGCCGGACGAGAGCGAACTCGTGCGGCGAATTCTGACCGACGACAAAGACGAACAGATGCCGCCCGTTGCGGAGAACAAACCACTCTCGCTGGCACAGAAGGAAATCCTCAAGCGGTGGATCGTGCAGGGTGCGAATTACGAACAACACTGGTCGTTTCGCGCGGTGCAACGACCGACGCTGCCAACTGTGAAAAACGCCGCATGGCCGAAGAGGCCGATTGATCATTTCGTGTTGGCTCGCCTTGAAGCCGAAGGTCTGAAGCCGATGCCGGAGGCGGATCGTGAGACATTGATTCGCCGCGTCACATTAGACCTCACGGGGCTGACGCCGACGCTTGCCGAGGTCGATGCGTTCGTCAAAGACGCCGATCCGAAAGCTTATGAAAAGCTCGTCGACCGCTTGCTGAAGTCGCCGCATTACGGCGAGCGCATGGCGCTGGAGTGGCTCGACGCGGCGCGCTTCGCCGACACGAACGGCTATCACATCGACAACGGTCGCGACATGACTCGCTGGCGGAAGTGGGTCATCGACAGCTTCAACCGCAACTTGCCGTTCGATCAATTCACGATTCAGCAATTGGCCGGCGATCTGTTGCCGGAGCCGGCCGATCCCGTCGCCGCTCGCGAAATCAAAATTGCCAGCGGGTTCAATCGCAACCACATGATCAACTTCGAGGGCGGGGCGATCCCGCAGGAATATCACACGGCCTACATCGTCGATCGCGTCAACACGACGGCGACCGTGTGGCTCGGACTGACGGTCGGTTGTGCGCAGTGTCACGACCACAAGTACGACCCGTTCACGCAGCGCGAGTTCTATCAGCTCTTTGCCTTCTTCTATAACGTGCCGGAAAACGGACTCGATGGCCGAACCGGCAACGCGTCGCCGCTGCTGAAAGCTCCGACAGCAGAGGAAGAGGCGCGACTCAAAGAGCTGAACGACAAGCTGCAGTCGCTCGAGCGTCGGCTGACTGAACCGCATGAGAAACTCGACGCGGCTCAAGTGGAGTGGGAACGATCGGCTCCCGGTCAGCAGAACAATTCATGGCAAGTGCTGTCGGATGCCGCTGTCGAATCGCAAGGCAAGGCGACGCTCAAACGTCTGGACGACGGATCGTTCCTCGCCAGCGGAACGAATCCCGCACAAGAGACTTACACGGTAACGCTCGCCGCGCTGCCGAAGAACACGACAGCGATTCGCCTGGAAACGTTGAGCGATCCGAGTCTTCCTGCGATAGGACCGGGACGTTCACAGAACGGTAATTTCGTGTTGAGCGAAGTCGTCGCGACATTGAGGTCTGGCGATCGCGGCGAGCTGGTGGCGTTCAAGAAAGCGACCGCCGATTTCACTCAAGAGACGTTTTCTGTGAATGGCACGATCAGCGGCAAGAACGAAAACGGCTGGGCCATTTTTCCGCAGGTCGGGAAGTCGCATTTCGCGGTGTTTGAATTCGCTCAGCCGATGAGTTTGCCGGATGGCGCGAAGCTCGTCATTGAGTTGCGTTGTCGTTCGCAGTTCTCCGCTCATCAACCGGGCCGCATTCGCTTGTCGGCTACGACATCGCCGAGTCCGCATGACGCGCAGTCTTTTCCGGAGAATGTGTCGAAAGCGTTCGCGACCGCTGCCGACAAGCGGAGCGATTCACAACGGACCGATCTGCGTCGCTACTTCCGCGAGAACGTTTCCGACGTGACGCGATCATGGACCGCTGAGTTGCAGCAAGTCCGCGACGAACGAGCGGCGCTCGATAAGCTCATTCCGACGTCGATGATCATGCAGGAGCTGCCGCAGCCGCGCGACACGTTCGTCTTGATGCGCGGGCAATACGACAAACCGGGGGACAAGGTCACTGCGAATGTCCCCGCCGTTCTGCCACCGCTTCCGGAAGGTGCCCCGCGCAATCGGCTCGGCCTCGCCCAGTGGCTGACGCATCCGTCGCATCCGCTCACGTCGCGAGTCATCGTGAATCGTTATTGGCAGATGTATTTCGGGACCGGCTTGGTGCGCACGTCGGATGATCTTGGTTCGCAAGGTGAATTGCCGTCGCATCCGGAGTTGCTCGATTGGCTGGCCGCCGAGTTCCTGAACGTGGCGGATGCGTCTCGCGTTCCAGACAACCTGCGGACGCGAGACGCGTCCGCCACGACAGGCTGGGACGTGAAACACTTGCAGCGCTTGATTGTCACGTCAGCCACGTACCGTCAGCAAAGCAAAGCGGACTCGGTGTTGACCGCGAAAGACCCAGAGAATCGCTTGCTCGCTCATGGACCACGACATCGTCTGCCTGCGGAATTCATTCGCGACTTGGCGCTCAACGTCAGCGGTTTGCTGCAACACAAGATCGGCGGGCCGAGCGTTTCGCCCTATCAACCCGCTGGCTTGTGGGAAGAGCTGATGGCTCGTGCCGACGGCAAGAACTGGACGGCGCAGGAATACACGCAGAGTCACGGCCCCGACCTCTATCGCCGGACGATGTACACGTTTTGGAAGCGAACCTGCCCGCCAGCGCAGCTCGCGACCTTCGACGCGCCCGATCGCGAAACCTGCACCGTTCGCCGAGCACGCACCAACACGCCGCTGCAAGCGCTGGTCTTGATGAACGATCCTACGTATGTCGAAGCGTCGCGCAAACTCGCCGAACGAATCATGCTCGAAGGGGGCGAGACGATCGAAGGTCGCATCGCCTTCGCATTCCGACTCGCCACGTCACGCCAGCCGACCGCGCGCGAGCTGGCCGTGTTGCGTCGCCTCTTCGATCAACAACTCGCTCGCTTCCGCGCCGACAAAGCGGCGGCCCTGAAACTGTTGTCCGTCGGCGAATCCGCTCGCAATGAATCGCTCACCGCCGAAGAACTCGCCGCCTGGAGCACGCTCGCCAGCGTGATCCTCAACATGGATGAGACAGTGACGAAGGGGTGACCCAGTGTGGCTGGACGCTCCGCGTCGAGAGTGAGTGAGATGACGGACTTTTGGAATTCCTCACGACGCGGAGCGTCGTGCCACACTGGCGCTAACTCGCTTCCAGCGTCAGCAGCTTCGGTTCGCAGCGCACCGGCATCACGACCGTAAACGTGCTTCCTTTGCCGAACTCACTGACGAGCGTCACTTCCCCTTCGAGCAGTTTGCACAGCTCCTTCACGATCGAGAGTCCGAGTCCGGTCCCTTCAAACTCACGCGTGAGAGTGTGTTCTTGGCCGGGTTGCTGTCGGCCTTGACGGAACTTTTCGAAGATCCGTTCTTGTTCTTCCAGCGGGATGCCGACGCCGGTGTCTTCGATCTCGATGAAGAAGCGTTGCTCGTCACGCAGGCCGGCTCGCACGCGGACGCGGCCTCCTTCGGGAGTGAATTTCACGGCGTTCGACAGCAGGTTGTTGACGATCTGTTGCAGCTTGCCGACATCTTGAAACAGCACTGGAACATCAGGCTCGATGTGCCACACGAGGTCGATGTTTTTCTTCTCCGCGAGTGGTGCCATCGCTCCGGATTGTCGTTCGACCATGTCGGCGAGCGAGAACTCGACGAGGTGCAGTTCCATTTTGCCGCTTTCGATCTTGGCCAGATCGAGCACATCGTTGATCAACGTCATCAGGTTGCGGCCCGATGATTGGATGTTGGTGACGTACCGCCGCTGCTTGTCGGACAGATTGTCCGCCGTTTGCAGAACGTCGCTGAAGCCCAGGATGCTGTTGAGCGGCGTGCGGAGTTCGTGGCTCATTGTGGCGAGGAACTCGTTCTTGAGGTTGTTGAGTTCGTACAGCCGCAAGTTCACGCGAGCCAGTTCATCCACTTTGCCGTCGAGGTCCGCGTTGACGCTGCGGAGTTCTTCCTGCACGGTGACGAGGTGTCGCAACATCCGATTGAAGGCGTGACTGAGTTCCTCGAACTCGTCGCCCGATCGAATGTCAGCTCGCATATCGAGTTTTCCGTGAGCGATCGCGTCACTCACTTTCTTCAAGTGCATGACCGGCTTCGTCACGACGTAGCGCAACACCAAGTAGATCGAAACGATCGCCAGCACGACCTTCAGCATCTCGGCGGAAATCACAAACGCGTTCGTGCTGTGCAATGAGGCTTGCACTCGATTCAACGGGAGCGTGATCTTTGCCGCACCCAAGAATTCACCGATTTCTCGCGGAGTTTCATTGCCGTCTGCGTCCACTCGCTTGTGGCAACGGATGCACGATTCGGAGGCTCGGAGCGCTCGATAGTATTGGTACTCGTTCTCCTCACCGCCGACGAGTTCGACCACCTCGTCGTTCTTGGCCCCCGCTTTCAATTTGCGGAGAGCCTCGTGACCACGATCATCCGTCGGGCGAAATCGGGCATCCGCACCAGGAGCCGATGAGTCGGGATGTAGCAGCGAGCGATTGATCCCTTGCAGGTCTTCAAACTGCAAGTTGGCTCCCAACTCATCAATCATTTCTTGGAGCTTTAC
>JAYUFI010000421.1:0-2046 GCA_043738805.1 Planctomycetaceae bacterium
AGTGAATCATCCGGGCCCGTCTTATTCGTCACGCATCGCCCTCCGGCAAGACCTGCCGTTCCAATGGGAGAACCTGACGATTTCCGCGTTCGGTCCCGGCTGTTTTTGAACTCTGGATGCTGCTCAACCTTAATTTGGAGCGATTGGAGAGAGTTTCTGGTCAAGCGCCTGTCAAACCTTGCCGATGATAACGATTAGCACGATTGCGCAGAGGTTGCATCGTGTTTGTCGCACATCTCAAGTCTCGGCAAATCACAGGCTCAGCATGGACGCACTCAAGTCTCGATCTGAACGAACTGCACGTCATCCGATGACTCTGGCGATTCAGAGTTTGTCTGTGGCGACCGCTTCATCGCTGTTGCTGTGGACGGCAGGGGGGGGCTTCGATGCGCCTCATCCCAAGCTGGCATCGGCTGGCACAAAAATTGAGAAGCCCGCGCGCCCCTCTGCCACAAACATTGCGGTCGAAGTGCAAGAGCGGAAGGTCAAGCTGAACTACTTCCTCAGCACGCCGTGGGACAAGGTCTTCAACGACATTGCCGAGGCGACCGGTTCGCAGCTCATTGCGGATCGAGTTCCCAAGGGACGCTTCAGTCGTCGCGACGCCACCGAATACACGCGGCACGATGCGGTACGGATCATCAACAAGGACATCGAGCCTCTGGGTTTTCGATTGATTGAAAAAGGAGACTTCCTGATCGTGATTGACCTGCCGTCACAACGACCGCGTTACCAACCGGTCGTCGTGTCGAAGGAAAATGGCGAGGAGAAAGTCGTCGATCCCAACCAGTCTTCGTCGTCTCCGTTCGAGCGTCGCGTCGAGACGATCACGAAGCGAGACAACTCATCGACCGAGCCAGCGCGATCTGACATACCGCGCCGTGTTGAGCGCAAGCCCGTGAGACAGGTCTCGCACGATGACCCGGCGGCGGAATCGAATTCACCGGCACCGCGAAGAGTCACCACGGCCGAGGCCACTGCGCCGGCGCGACTCGACGACGAGCCAGTGGCCAACAGTTCGCAGGTTGTCTTCCGCCCGAGACATCGGACGGTTGTCGATCTGTCGAAGCAAATCTACCGTACGCTCAAGCCTCGCTCCCAATTAGTCTCGCACGGCCCGAACGGTCTGCCGGCGTTCCGCATTAGTTCGCTGACTGCTTTCCCGAAGGAGGGAGCCAAAGCTCCACAGTCGGCTCTCAGTGGTGCGAGCTTCACGATCGCCATCGATGAAGCGAGTGACGAATTGCTGATCGAAGGCCAGCGGGCCGAGTCCGATGCGATGCTGAAGTTGCTCCGCACGCTCGATCGCCCGTTCGATGTCGAGGATCCGATTCAAGTCACGGCGAGTACGAAATACGTCTGCCAGATTGCCCATCAACTTCCGGCCGAGATTGAACGGATTCGTGCTGCGAATCAACCAGGCGATCAGCCAAAAAATCCGGATGTTGATGTTCGCACCGGCTCCGAACCGCGTACGACTCGCTCCCTCATCCCGCCCTCACTTGGTGATGTGTTCGGCCGTCTCGGTGGCGAGGTGACGATTGAATCGGTTGATGACCTGGGTGTGTTGATCCTGCGCGGTGCCGAGAAAGATGTCGAGCAGGTGATGAAGGTCATTCGCGAGTTGGAGAAGCTCAGCGAAGCGACCGCCCCGCAGGTTCACCTGCTCTATTTGAAAAATGTCGATGCGGAATCACTCGCCGAACTGTTGACGACTGTCTACGAACGGCTGTCAAAATTCCCTGGCCCGGCGACTCAACCACGACAGAGTGTCGCGATTCTGCCGATCACCAAACCCAACTCGCTGCTCATCGTCGCGCCCAAGGCCGACCTCGACCAAATCCTCGAACTCGCGGAGGAATTGGATCAACCCGTTGATCCACTGACCGAGTTTCAAGTCTTCCACTTGAAGACGGCCATTGCGGCACAGGTGGAAGAACTCATCAAGAAGTTTTACGAGGAGCCCAAGAACCTCGGTACGAAGGTGCTGGTCATCGCCGATGGGCGCTCCAATGCCGTGATTGTGCGGGCACAACCGCGCGATCT
>JAYUFI010000422.1:0-2044 GCA_043738805.1 Planctomycetaceae bacterium
TAACGGTCACGGCACATGGAATGTGCCTACTGCTTCGTCACTTCGTCGGGTCTCTACCACCATGTCCCACGGGTCGAAACGATCGAAATCGTCCCGCCGCAACAACAGCCCCATCACCGAATTTGGTACTTCGTCGTCGCGTTTGAAGCAACCTCGACTGGTGACCGCGACCGATCTTTGCTTTTGGTTGACGTTGATTGCTGTTGCGATCGGCTTCGGCGGGCGAATGGCCAGCGGGCAACTCGCGCTGGTCGTCGGTGCATCGGTCACCGCTCTTTGCTGGATGCTGCATCAACTCACGACGTCGGAACCACGATACTCGTGGACCGGCAGCGAATGGTTGTGGGGTGCGGGTCTCCTCGTGGGAGTCGCTCAGATTGTTCCGCTTCCGGCGGATCTTCTGGTAAAGATCTCTCCGCAGATTAAAGAAATTCTGCCGCTCTGGTTCGACAAAGAAGCGGCGGATCTGTTTCCCGCCGGATGGAATCAGTTATCTCTGGCACCTTGGGAAACGGCGTCCGGATTGGCCACGTTTGTTTCGTACGCGCTGTTGTTCCTTGTCGTGAGCCAGCGGATACGGACGATCGAGGATGTGGAACGAACGCTCTGCAGTGCTTCGCTGGCGTCCGTCGCGATGATGGCGTTTGCTCTTTTGCAATTTCTCGCCAGCAATGGCAAGTTTTTTTGGATCTACGATCACCCGTCAATGACGACGCACACGTATCCGTTGGGATGCTTTACCAATCGGAATCATCTCGCGCAGTTTTTGGCGTTGGGGACGGCACCCTTGATCTGGTGGTTGTTGCGTCGGCTGCAACAGCAGGAACGAGACCGTGCCACGCGACATGGAATGCCGACGGCGATGCACGCCATCGCCGTAGCGCTGCTGCTGGTCTCGCTGGCCGGTATCGCGTTGACGGTGCTCATGACGGTGTCGCGCGGCGGATTACTGGCGGTCGCGTTGACGTCGTCCGTCGCCATCGCGCTGATGTGCCGCATCGGCCTTGCGTCCGTCAAATTTGGGGTCGCGCTCTTACTCGTTGGCATCGCGGCGGGCGTTTTGTTCTCTTACAGCAAGTACGAACAAGTTTTGGCCAGCCGACTGGAACAGAACTCGGGGCGCAGCGAAATCTGGGAAGCCAATATTCGAGTGGCTCGAGAATTTCCTGTCCTGGGTACGGGGATCGGAACGCATCACGACGCCTATCAGTTGCACATTGATGCTCGCAGTGAGGACGGCTATGAGTACTCACATGCCGAAAGCGGATACCTGCAAGTCGCGTCCGAGTCGGGACTCGCCGGATTGACTGTGGCCGTTCTGTTGATCGCGACGAGCTTTTGGTGGTGTTTCGGATCCCTTTGGAATTCGGAGACAAAAGCGAGTTCCGCGGCAGCGGCGATCCTGGCCAGTTTGACCGCGAATGTCTTGCACGCGATGGGTGATTTCTTCTGGTACACACCTTCGTGCATGTTGCTTCTGGCAATGCAGTTGGCGTGCGCGTCTCGCCTGTATCGACTCATGCGAAAGGACGTGGGACGCCTTGAATTCTCGTTCCGAATCCCCCGACTGGTGACCGCCACGGCGATGTGTGGACTCTTGCCGCTGGGGGGTTGGATGTTCGACCTCAAGTATCCCGCCGCGCTGGCTGAACTGCATCAAATCCAATCACTGCGATTGGCAAACGTCGATGAACGCGACCTCGACGAGCGAGAAAAAGAGACCGCGATCCAACAGCGCTTGAAAGAAGTTCTGCTGGCCGCGAGGCTCAACCCGCGCGATGCGAAGCTACAAGAATTCGCGACTTCCGCGTACTTGCAGCTCTTCGATCTTCGTCAGCAGCATGCCGAGAACACGATGTCCCTCGGCATGCTGCGCGATGCGGTGAAGTCGTCTCAATTTGAGAGTGTGCAAGCCGTGAACGACTGGCTCGATCGAGCCATCGGAGCCAACATGAAGCTGCTCCGACTCGCCAATCGTTCTCTCAAACGGTCACTCGTTAATGGCCCGCTGCGATCGAAGTCCTATGTGTTGCTGACGGATCTC
>JAYUFI010000423.1:0-37249 GCA_043738805.1 Planctomycetaceae bacterium
GAAACGGTGAGTGATTGTCAGACGCCTCTCGCGGGACGAAGACTAAACCGACACGGCCGCTTGATTTCTCAAACAACCACGGGCATCGTGACTCGTTGAGGCGGTGTGAGCGATTGATCGTTCGGAGGACGCCAAGATGACGTGGTATCGAGTGCTGTTGTGCTTGTTGGTGGCTCTGATGGCCGGTTGTCGTCAACAGTCATCGTCGACGCGGGAGGATGAACTGCGGTATCTGAGTGCGGTAGTCGAGGAATCCCTGCTGGAACATACCCATCTGGAAATCGCCGCGCTGGAGAATCTCAAGCTGCTGGAAGAGTCGGGCAAGGACTTCCTGGGCTTGCGAGTCTTCGGCGGGCAGAAGCTGAAGAACCGTGGAGTCCGTTCGGAGTTGAGCATCGACTTTCCACATCCGTCCGATGCGACGGTCCAGTACGAATGGCGACTGCGGCTGCCGGAGGACTTCGAGGCCGATCCCGAAAATCGGTGGTGGCTCATCGGGCAATGGCACGACCAGCCAGATGTCACTCAGGGAGAGACTTGGGACAACTTTCCGGCTCACAGCCCGCCGATTCTTTTGGGCTATGGACGAGTCGATGGCGTGGATCAGCTCTCCGTTTCGTACGGTGCTCCCGACTCTCAGCCGATCGGTTTGATCCCCCTCACGCGCGGCGAGTGGCATTCACTCCGCTGCGTCATTCGCTGGTCCACGCAAGACGATGGCCGCCTGGCCGTCTTCGTCGATGGCTCGGACCAGCCCGCCATCGAAGCTCAGGGACGCAACATGCACAACGCCTACCGGCACTACTTCAAGCTCGGCATGTACCGCGACCCCAAGATTCAAGGCGACTGCTGGCTCCACATCGACGACGTGCGCATCTCGGTCGTCGAGCCGTCACCATCGCCGTGAGAAATGGAATCGTTCACTCCTCGGTTTGACGAAGACCAAACCGACACGGCCGCTTGATTTCTCAATCGGCCACAGGCATCGTGTTCTGCGATTCAACAGGTCAACGTCCAGAGCCAACACAACCAAGGGGAAAACATGGGCTACGACGTACACATCACGCGAAAAGAGAGCTGGGCTGACGAAGAAGGGCCAACCATTTCACTTAGCGAATGGACATCGTTGGTCCGTAACGACCCTGAAATGCGTTTGGACGGCTACGCTGAAGCCGACCTCGGCATGAGCACTCTCAGGACTGAGAACGAAGGTTTATCGGTTTGGGTGGCGTATTCTGGACACGGGAAGAATGGGAATATGGCGTGGTTTGATTTCCGCGAGGGAGACGTGGTCGTCAAGAACCCGGACCAAGAGATACTGCGAAAGATGTGGCTGATCGCTCAACAACTCTCGGCGAAGATCCAAGGAGACGACGGCGAACTCTACGACGGGTCAGGGAATGAAATTGGGGAACCGGACGAAGCCGCTCGCTCGCCTCACAGTCAGCCATCATGGTGGAAACGGTTGCTGGGTTTCTTCAACTCTGGACAACGAACGAGCGATGAAGGGGCCGCGTCGGTGCCTGCACTCTACGCGGTGACATTCAATCCTGGTGACCGAGTCAAAGACGCATTGATGAATCATGGAACGGTCATTGAGAGTGATCCGAAGGCGAATGGAGGATTGGGCAGCATTCGTGTTCGCTATGACGATGGGCACGAAGCGACATTCGCGTTAGTTGCTTCGGGCCTCGAACTTCTCTCCGAAGCGACGCAGACCGACAGCTAACTCAAAAACGAACGCGAGAGTAGCCGTTTTCACCCCGGCAGTATCCGCTTCATTCCCTCCGTCAGCACGTCGTCGATCTCCGGCTCGCAGAAGGCGACGCTGACTTCATAGCCGCCGTTGGGGTATTCCTCTTTGACCGGGATGTACCACGGGCCGCCGTCGCCGTAGGCCGAGGTGCAGACGAAATTGTCTTTCGCGATGCTTTGGGCGCGGAGTTGGTATTCGATGAACGACTCGGCGGGGAGATGCAGCAGCTTCACGCCTCCCAGGTGCAGCGAGCTGAGCACGATCGGGATCCGTTTCTCGACGCGACGCAGCCACGACAGCATGTACGACGGACGGTTGCGGTTCACGACGGCGTTGGTCTTCGTCGAGATTTGTTGAGCGATCATCTCGGCGTGCAGCGATGAGCGGGGCGGCGGCAGAATTTCGGCGGTCTTCCAGGCGAGCTTTTCGGTCTTCAGTTCGGCTCGTTCGAGTTTCGCTTCCGACGCGACCATGCCGTCGTACACGCGCTTCGTCAGGATCGGCCGCACGGCTTTCGAGCCGTCATTGTATTTGCCGGCCGACACGTTCCCCGCGCAGCCGGTGAAGTAGACGTGCAGGCAATCGGGCTCGTCCTGCTGTCGCTGCTTGCGAGCCAGCCCGGCGAAGTCGCTGGTGGCTCGGCCGTCGGCGTAGTAGCTCATCGGGTGCGTCGCGTAGTAATGCAGTGAGGCCAATTTCTTTTCGCCATTGAAGAAGGCGACCGTCTTCAGGAACGGATCGATCAAGCCGTCGGGCAACGCGATCAACTTCGGATCCGTGCAGGCACTGCCTCGCATCGCCAGCACTTTGCCGGACTCATCGCGATGAACGCGGCGGTTCGAGGCGACTCCTTCGATCTTGCCCTGGCCCCAACCGATGTGCGTCACCGGCGTCGCTTGCTTGATTGCCTTCTCGACGGCAGCTCGGCCTGCGTCGAGACAACGTTTGAAGAAGTCGAGGTCGACGATGTGCGGCAAGTCGCCCTCGGCGAGCACAATCCGTTCGGCTTCGAGACACGCGAACGGTGCGTTGTGTTGATGCACGCAATGCACGGCAACACGATCCGCCGTCGTCCCCGCCGCTTGAGCCAATGCCGCCCGCCATTCGACATGAGCCTCATTCAGCAGCCCCGTCCAATCGACCGCACACAACACGATCGGCTTGCCCGCTCCGAGCAACACGACGCCGACCGCTTCGAGCGCATCGTCCACAACTTCGATCGGCTTGATCCACCCGCCGCAACACGAATGACCGATCGGCGGCGTGACATCAAACTTGAACGGCGCGATGTGCAATCCGCCTGCACTGTTCTGTGCGGCGTTGATCGCTTGATTGACCGACAGCGTCCAACCAGCAGCAGTTGTGAGCAGGGTCTCTTTGAGAAAATCGCGCCGCGAGGGATTGATAGTCATGTTGGTTCTCGCCTGTGATTGAGTTCGACTTTTGCACTTTAGGTGGCCAAGGCGACCGCGCTTTCCAGGAGTTTTTGGATTTTTCGAGACCCTGGCTCTACCAGGGCCGAGGTCAAAACCCTTTGCCGGATGCTGAGGCGGCGGAGGGTCGCGAGCACGTTGGCAAATAAGGGTTCTGTTTTGGAGTGGACCAAAGGCACAACAAACGGACGCCAACTGCGATGACCTTTGCACGCGAACCATAACACGATCAAGCTGCTCTACAACAAAGACGAATAAGGGCAGCCAGTTTTGGTGATTGAACTCCAGATTGATATTTGCGCCATTTCATCAGCCGGAACGCGAGCCTGGATGATTCACGGTCACATTGAAGCACCAATGCCCGGCCCCTTTCCGAAAAGTTTTCGCGTGACCGGCCTACGTTGGGCTGTTCGAAATGTGATTGACCTGCTCGATGAACCGTTTGTAAAAGCCCGCTCGCCAAGGCGAACGGCCACTGAAAACATGCGTTAGGACGGCCACTCTTGGCCGTCGAGTGACAGACGGGCAAAAGTACACGACCTACAACGGGGCGGCTAAGTCGTGCCGTTCGTCTCAGAAAGACTGGAGTATGGAAAAAGTCGAATGCCAAGAAGGCCGGTCGTCGCACGCGGCGGCGTATCTCCAGTTCGCAGCGCGACAGTTCGGAGCCACGACGTCCGCAGCGAGCGAACGCTATCTGAGTTGGCTTTACGAGCACAATCCGTATGGTGGCCAATGGTCTGATTCGCTGATGGCGGTCACGGCGACGGGTGATGTCGTGGGATGCGTTCATGCGATGAACGTGCCGTGGCGGATTGAGAACGAATTGGTCGTCGTGCCCGCGATTCACAACTTGATGGTGGCACCGGAACACCGTCAGGGGGTCGGCACGAAGATGGTTATGAAGACGCTTCAGCAACATGACTTGGCGATCATTCCGAGTGCGGTCGAACCGCTCGGCATGTTGTATCGACGGCTGAAGTGCGTGCGGCTGGAATCAAGTTGGTATCGCCGCGTGCTGCGTCCGCTGAAAGTTGGTTGGCAATTGGGAGCCCAGAAGGTGATGGGCTGGAATCCGGCGGCTTGTCATTTTCCGCAGGGAACTTTTCCGACACGTCTGCCGTCAGCACACGGAACGGCGTGGTGGGCAACGGCTCCGACTGATTCGCAACTCGAACAACTCACTAAATTGTTCAATGCCGCTCGCACGACCGCGAGTGGCCCGGAGTTCTCGCCGGAGTTTTTGCGTTGGCGGTTCTTTCATGAGTTGGGCCCGCGTCATGCGGTCGTGTGGTTGGAAGAGTCCGGTCGGATTTCGGATGCAGTCGTTCTGTCGCTGGGGCCGCGTCACGGTTTCAACGTCGGTCGTATCGTTGCCGCGCGAGCGAGTGAAACGGGTTGCTTCACTGCGCTGGTGAATCTGGCGGAACATCTCATTCGACGTCATGGCGGCACGTTGTTGTTCACTTTTTGTGCGTCGCCGGAATTGAATCAGGTCTATGCGGAAATGGGTTGGAAGCCGCAGATCAACGGGCCGCAAACATACCTTTCGGCTAAAGGGACGCCTCCGTCCGTCGTTTCGTTCAATGGCGAAGCTGTGGACATTGGTTTTGAAGCACTGCCCGTCGCGGCCTGATTTTGTGAGAAGGCTGAGGATCAATCGTTGAACGGGCGGCTCGCCTGTTTGTTTTTCGCGAGATACCTGGCAGACAAGCCGCCTGCCCTACGGACAAATCACAACCTCGACCACAAACTGGAATCCCTTCATGACAGCATTTCCCGGCGTGTTCACGATGTCGTTCGACTGTGAAGGGTTGTGGGGCCCATCGACTCTCACGTCCTCACTGCGGCAGCGGATCACTCAAGAAAATCTTGTGGCTGCGTACCAAGGTTTGCGAGATGTCCTCGATCAGCATGAGTTGCGAGCGACCTTCGCGTTTGTGGGTGCGTTCGTGCTCACGCCAGACGAAGTGCGGCAACACCCTGAATGGTTTGAGACCGCTTCCGGTCGGCAATGGCCGCGCACGCAAGAATTCTTGGAGGCTGTCGCAAAAGGCCAGACGAGTGGTTGGCTCGGCCCGGAGTGTTTGGAAATCATTCGTGAAGCGGGCGGCCATGAACTGGGAACTCACGGCTTCCAACACATCGCCCTGCGAGATCACGCACTGACTCGCGCCGATTTCGAGCGGGAGTTGTCTTTAGCGGCAGCGGTTGGCCGCTTGAGAAACTTCACGCCGCGCACGTTGATCTTTCCACGCAATCAAGTCGGTTTTCTGGACACACTCGAATCAGCGGGGATTACCGGTTTTCGCGAGTACATCGGCATGAAGCGTTTGAGTCTGCCGTTGCCGGAGTCGCTGCAAACACGCTGGGATGCTCTCGCAGCGCTGGGACGCGAAATCAAGTTGTGGCAAAAGCCACAACCACATCCGGCACCGATCGCCACGCCGAATCATTCGCGACCGTCTGAGTCAGAACACCTTCTGCAGTTTTCTGCGACTGGGCGCACGAGCCACTCGTCGGCGATTGCAATTCCCGCCGGCTATTTTTTGAACTGGCGAGTCGGGCTGCGACGCCAAATTCCCTTGAAGCTGAGCGTCGCACGTTGGTCGCGAATGCTGGCGCAAGCTGCAAAACACGGCGGCATGGTCCATTTGTGGTCGCACCCGCACAACTTCATCACTGGCGATCGTCAGTTGGAATTCTTTGGTGGGATTCTGCGAGAAGCAGCCAACTGGGTCCGTCGTGGCGACCTGCTCAACCTCACGCAGGCGGAATACTGTGAACGCTGTGCGGAACAAACAACGCTCAATATGCCGAGCCTGCGAATCGCTTGAACGTACTCGGCATCGTGGTGCAGCCAGCAGTTCGTCGATGACGCTGCGAGTTACGTTCGTGCCGTGCGATGCGCGAACGTTTGCATGTCATTCGCGGCGAGCACACTGGCTGCGATCATCAACGGAGCGTATTGAAAGCTGACATACAGCACCGTCATCACGCACAGCGCCAGCATCTGAGCGACCAGAAAGATCGCCACATTGTAGTCACGCTGAGTCCATAACGTCCCGACGATCAACAACATTCCGGCGGTGATCAGTGCCGCAGCAGGGTATCCGCCGATGACGACCAATCCGAGGTAGAAGACGTGGACTGTGTTGCCGGTATTTTCGGAAATTCGGATCATCGTTCCCTCGGTTCCAAAGCCCAACAGGAAACACTCCTTGGACTTTTCCAACGCAATTTGCACGAGGTTAGATCGCTCTCCGAACGAATTCTCCGCTCCGTCCAAGCGAGCTTGTGCGGCGTCATTCGCAAGCTCCCACAACTGCGAGATGTTGGTGCTGGACTGAGTTAATAGTCCCAGTCCAATCAAGCTGACAATCAGCGCCGAGAGCAAGAACTTTCGCTTCTCCGGTTCGCGCCACAAGAAATAGAACAACATGCCTGGGATCGCGAGGATGACCGATTTCGACACGGTCGAGATGTAACCGATAAGGAGTATCGAACAAGTTGCGATACGTGGCCAGACACGAGGCAAATACGGCAACAACAGGAAGCAGGGAGTCAAGGACATCGCCAGTGCGTTGCATTGCAGCATCAACCCGGCCGCACGTCGCAGCGAGCCTTTGAATTCAATCACTTTCTGAGTCGGTAATTCAGGAAAGATCCCGACAAACTGGGCGACACCAATCAGCGAACTCAAAGCATTTGAAGCGAGCAGCAGATAGGCGATTCGCCGCAGCGGGATATTGACGAACGCGCACCAACCAAAAGGAACGAGGAATCCCCAGATGTAGCAAATCTGAAAGACCGTAATCAGCTCACAGTCCGGGTCCAACAGATGCGAAAACAAAAAGAACGGGAAGGCCAGCAGCAACGGAATCTGAAAGGCATACACTTGCCGGATCGCGTATCCTAGATTCATCAGGATCGCCGGAACCAAAAACAAGTCAGCCAGAGTGATGCTCGTGGATGTGTACTTCAGCGCCGGCAGAGGCAGCAAAAAGATTGCCGCTTGTGCGAAGAACAATTGCAGCGTACTCCCCGACTGTGGTGCCGTAGTCGTCGGCGCAGCAACTCGCTTCGTCGATGCGAACCGACCGCGAGGTTGCGGCTTGAACAGCGGTAACGTTTGAGGATTCACGGAATCGATCCATTCGGAGGAAGAGCGTTCTGGCCCGTCCTTGGTTTTACGTAGCCACCACGCTCCACGTGATGAGCCGACTGCTTCGCAGAGACGGATCGCTGGTAAGTGTTCGGTTCGTCACGCGGAGCGTGACGGCTACGTAGTTCAGTTTGTCATTCATCACGCGGCTCGGTTGATTTTCGGTAACAGGTTGGAGTTGCGATTGGTGATCGTTGTCGTTTGCGTGGCGGCGTTCCTCTGCAAGTTGTGTGCGAGGACAAAGAGGCTCCACAACGGTGCGGCATATTCATCGTCACCACGTTGAAAGCGAGTTTCGATCAAATCCATTCGCGCCGTGTCGAGCCAGCCACATTCGCGAACGGCTCGTTGATGCAGCATTTCATGAACTGTGTCGCGCAGCGGACCACGCAGCCACGTTCGTAACGGAATCGAAAAGCCTTGCTTCTGCCGTTCAAACAACGGTCTTGGAACATGCCGCGCGAGCAAATTGCGTAACACACTTTTCGGGCCACTCTGAAATTTGACCGACGGCGATAACTCCGCTCCCCAGCGGGCCACGCGAGCATCCAGCAGCGGGCTGCGGACTTCGAGCGCGACCTGCATTGAAGCTCGATCCAGTTTCACTTGCAGGTCTTCCGGGATGTAGTACGTCGCGTCGAAGCAGGCCGCTTTCGACAGTGCGTCACACTTCATGCGCGCGAAGAGGTCGCGAACAAGCTGTTCCGGTGCGGACGCATTGCGATTGAGTTCGGCGGATAACGGCAACGGTTCCGAACAAGTCCAACTGTTGATGATCGTTGCGTACAAGCCGGCGGCGTCGCGTGTTTCGAGCAGACGTTGAATGCGTAGACCACGCCGCCGATCAACCCACGGTGCGATCCGTCCGAGCAAGGCTCGCGCAATTGACGGGATTTGTTGCCCACGAAGTGCCTGACGAAACCAGTCATAACGCTGATAGCCGCCAAAGAACTCATCGCCGCCGTCGCCGCACAGTGCGACGGTGACATGCTGCTTGACCGCTTGGCACAGCAGCATCGACGGCAAGCCCGAACTGTCGGTGTAGGGCTGCTCGTAGGTGTCGTGAAATTCTTCGAGCGACTTCAGTAACTGATCGCTGTCGAACGGTAGAATCGTGTGCGACAGATTGAGATGCTGCGCGATTGCCGTTGCATACGGGGCTTCGTTCTTGTTCGAGATCGCGACGGTAAACATCGGCAGATCGCGATGCCCGGTCGCTTGCAGATATGCCGCAACGAGCGACGAGTCGATTCCGCCACTGAGAAATGCGCCGATCGGCACATCACTGAGCGTGCGCCGTTTCACTGCGTCAGCCAGCAACGCATCGAGTTCGTTCAGTCCATCGGCACCGATCTCCACATCGCCTTTCGTGCCCCAAGCCCAATCGGTGAAGTCGTGATATTTCTGACGTGAGACAACGTGACCATTCGCGATGACGACAGACTCACCCGGTCGCACCTGAGTCGTCTTCTTGAAGAATGTCAGCGGCGCGGGAAACCAGCCAAAGTGAAAGAAGAACGGCAACTGTTCCGGATCAGGTTCCAAGCCGAACGAACGCAGCGTCCGCAGTTCCGAACCAAACGCAAGGAAGTCATTCCCTTCAAACAGAAACAGCGGTTTCTTCCCCATGCGATCGCGAACGAGCGTCAGACGACCGCTCGCAACATCGAGGAACGCCGCAGCGAACATCCCGTTGCACTCGGAGAAAATCGTCGCTCCGTGTCGCTCAAACGCTTCGAGGAAGACCTCCGTATCGCCCGTTGTTCGCAACGAGACTCCCGGCAAGAACTTCGCGGTCAGTTCATCGACGTTGTAAATCTCGCCGTTGAAGACAACCGCCGTTCGGCCACTGGCCGAGACCATCGGCTGATTTGCTCGCGGATCGAGGTCACGGATCGCCAGCCGCCGAAATCCGAGCCATGTCGTTTGAGCCGCGTTCGCAAAATGGCCATCCGAATCAGGACCACGATGCCGAATCGACGAAGTCATCTCAGTGATCCGACGCTCGGCCCAATCCGTCGGATGAGACAAAGACAATCCGGTGATGCCACACATCAGGCGGCCCTCCGCAATGACGGCGTTGTCGGTTCCGCGGTTGTTGTTCCAGCAGCGACCGAGTTCGGCGAAACATCACGAGTCGCATGAATCAGCATTGCACCGCCAATGACGATGTACGGGATCTTGCACAGCACCATCGACATCGACGCGCCCCACAATCCGTATTCCGGAACCAGCCAATAGCAAGACACAAACGCCGAGACCAACGACACACACAGCAACGGTAACTGACGGCGAATGCAGCGTGTTGTGACCAAGGCCGACGAGATCGTGCCCACCAAATACGAAGCGACCGCCGCTTGCATGATCGTTTCCAGCACGTCCGTGTGAATCGCATATTCCGCCGAGAACAGCAGCGTCAGCAGCGGTCGTCCGCCCCAACGAGCGACCCACACACCGGCCACTCCCAGCAGCAAGTAAACCCCCACCAGCTTCAACAGCAGCCAACGAAACTCACGATAACTTCCCGACGCGTGCAACTTCGCGAGCCGCGGCATACAGCTTTGATCCAACGCTCGCATCAACGTGATCCCCGTCATCATCAACGCGGCCACCGCGCAGAAGATGCCGAGTTCCGCTTTGCCCAATTGGTCTTCGACGAAGTAGCGCGGAATGTTGGTCTGCAACGACGTCAGCAAGCTCACCACACCCATCGGCAACCCCAACATCATTAGTGGTCTCATCCGCGACCAGTCCCAACGCGGACGAATTTCTGGCAACACTGTGACGAATCGTTTCCAGCGTGAGGTTTCAGTCGCGTCACCTTGCACCTGTAAAATCCAGAGCGCACTGGGGACGTCGTAAGTCATGATGATCATCAACTGCAGCGTCGCATCAGCGATCACGCCCCACAACACGCTGCCAGTCAGCCAAACTCCCAGGCAGAGTGCCAACATCGAAGACACCGAGTGCAAGACGCTCGACTTGGTAATGCGATCCAGCCGCTCGTGTTGTTGCAGCAGACCATAAAACGTCCCGGCGATGAGTTCACAGACTTTGCTCAATCCCACCAAGCTGACGATCAACAGACCTTCAGCGTTGTCGCTGTCCCACCAGCCGACACCCGATGCGGTCATCCAGCCAATGCCGCTGCTGATCAACACCAAGCCGAGATAATCACCGAATCGAAACTCATGAAGACTGTCAGTCGCCTGAAATTTCCGAAGCTGCAACGAGGCGAACATCATGATTGGCCCGGACACTGCCAAGCCCATCGCGTACTGCCCGACGATGATCGGCGTTCCGATTTTGGCCAGCGCCATTAACACACCCCATTGGCACAAGGCGGCGACGACGTTGCCCACGAACGTCCAAGCGACGTTCTTCTTCAACGACAACGGACGCGGTCCTACGCCGGAGTCCGGTGCATTTTTGGCGACGTTGGCGTTGGTCAATTGAGCCTCCCTGCCTCATTGCGTGCGGCTCCGCCGCACATGAGCGCGGCAACTTCTGTGATCGCCAGAATCCTGTCAAGCTGGCTTCTTTGAGTCGCACGGCGTGCGGTTAAACGATCGTCCGAAACATCTCATTCCGGACCATTCAAGGCATAAAGACGGCGGGATCAGCCGCGATCGTTTTAATCTCACCGAACAAAAGGATGTCTTATGTTGGATCAGTGTTCTCGTGTCTGGGGAAATCTGATATCTCGCTCAGCGACGGTGAACGACCGGGGTTGTCCGAAAGGAATTCTATGATGGGGCGAGCGGTTGCTTGGCAGTCCACGTCGCGGTTCGCGACTGATGAAGCGTTGAATCAATGGACTCACGGCTTCGGCTTTCTCGCGAGCCTTCCGGCCGGTTGGTGGTTGCTGCGCGCGGCATCCGAACGAGCGAATTCGTGGCTGTTGTTGGGCTGTGTGATTTACGCGATTTCACAGTCGCTTTTGTATTGTGCCTCGACGTTGTCGCACAGCGTGCATCGCGGAGTCTGGCGGCATCGCTTTCGGACGCTCGATCAAGTCTGCATTTTTCTGTTTATCGCCGGGAGTTATACGCCGTTTGGGATGGCCTATCTCAGTGACGGTTGGTGGCGGATACTGCTCGCCACGATGTGGGTGATGGCGCTGGCAGGTGTCGTTGCGAAGGTCTTTTTCACCAAGTATCACAACGTCGGCGTCTGGTTTTATTTGCTCGTCGGCTGGGTGCCGATCTTGGAGATTCCGCAATTTTTCAATTGTTTTGGAATCGCCGGCTGCGCGTGGATTTTTGCCGGAGCCGCCGCGTATTCGAGTGGCACATGGTTTTTGTCTCACGACGAGCGACCTTTCTTTCATCCGATCTGGCACGTACTCGTCCTGCTGGGAAGCACGTGCCATTACCTTTTGATTTTGAATTACGTCGTCGGTTGCTGCCCGGTGGCTTATTGAAGAGGTCTTCGGAAAGCATCATGGCTAACGTTTATCACTTGACCGTGCTCTTTGGCAGCTTGGCTCTGTTGATGGCGCTGGTCGTTCGCGGGAAGAGCATCTTTGTCGTGGCTCCATTTTGTGCTTTGCTGGCGATCACGCTGAGCGGTGCCGATCCGGTGGCGACGATGAACGGGGCCTACATGGCGGGCTTCGCCGATTATCTGCGGCGGTTCTATTTGATCTTTGCTCTCGGCGCGGTGTTCGGCAAATTGATGGAAGAGTCGGGTGCCGCGATCACCATCGCGCAAACGGTCGGGAAGCTGTTGGGCAAACAGCGAGCGTGTCTCGCAGTTGTGCTGGCTTGTGCGTTGTTGACCTACGGCGGTGTGTCGCTGTTTGTGGTCGGCTTTTCGGTCTACCCGCTCGCGTTGCAGTTGTTTCGAGCGGCCGATCTGCCACGTCGATTCATCCCCGCCGCGATCGCTTTTGGATCGATCACCTTCACGATGACGTCAGCCGGTTCGCCGGAGATTCAAAACCTGATTCCGATTCAATACCTCGTCAAAGAAACCCTTATTGACGGAGTCGTCCAGAGGGTGCCATTGACCGACGCTCGCGCCGGTTGGCCCGTGAGCTTGCTCGTTGCGAATCTAATGTTCTGTTTAGGGCAGTGGCATCTGGAAAGAGTCATTCGTCGCGCGGTCGCAAACGGCGAACGTTTTGAAATTCGGGATCAGGACAAGATCGCTCCCGATGCTCACGCGAAGCATCGCCCGGGAATCGTCGCTTCAATCGCGCCACTGATTGTGACGTTGTTCGCGTTGAACGGGTTGCCCACGATCTGCCACAAGATTGCCGAAGCGAAGCTGTTCTCTGATTCCTCTTCACCGACTGTTGCAGTGCTGCACGCGATTCTCAGCCGCGTCCCCGAAGACGGCACGCTCTCAATATTCCTCGGAGTCATGGCCGGAGTGATTGTGTTGCGACTCTGGCTGAAAGATTCATGGACCTGCTTCGGAGATGGTTTCGTCAACGGCTTGTTGGCGGTTGGTTCAACGGGAGCCGTGGTCGGCTTCGGAGCGGCGGTCAAAGAACTGCCCGCATTTCAAATGGTGGTCACATGGGTGACTCACTTGCCGGGCCATCCGCTGATCAGCGCGGCAATCGCCATCGCAATCATCGCGGCGATCGCCGGTTCCGCCTCCGGCGGTCAGGGGATCGCGTTTCCGATCATCAAGCCGATCTACATTGATGAATTGGGCGTCGCCCCGCGAGCGCTGCACCGAGTGGTCGCGATCGCTTCGGGAACGTTGGACTCGCTCCCCGCGAACGGATACCTCGTTATGCTGATCCGCAACATCTGCGGTGAAACACACGCTCGCGCTTACGGCCCGATCTTCGTCACGACGGTATTGATCCCAGCAGTCGGGACGGCAATTGCGATCGCACTCTTCAAGGTCCACCCGACGTGGGCGCTGATGTAGTGCTACGTACCTGCCGCTACTTCGCCGTCGCCTGTTCTTTTCGCAAATCGACGACAGATGCCGGAATCGCGAAGCCTTCGGTTTGATTGTTATTCAGGTGGATGTCCTTGGTGTCGGTCCCCAGCTTGATACCGACTCGCTTCGAGGCTCCCCGTTTTTCGACGACGCGATTGTCGATCAACTCGATCGACTCGGTTCCGCCTTGAATATCGATACCGACTCCCTCGTCGCCGCCGCTGTTGACGATTTCGTTCCGCTCGATCCGGTTGCGGTGTCCGGCGAAGGACGGGCCGCGTTCGGGGCGGAAGAGGACTCCGGCGACGCCGCTGTCGCGGATGACGTTGTCGCGCACGAGATTGTCGGTGTCGCGATGTCCGATCGAGATCCCCGCCGTGCGAATCCCTTCGATCACGTTCTTCTCGGCGAGGCCGTACTTGACGCCCCAGCAAAAGAAGATGCCGATGCCGCAACGTTCGATGTGGTTCCCTCGGATCAGGGGCCTTTGTGAACCGGACCCCGGATGCAGACCGAGGTCCGCGTTGTCGTGGCTGTGACAATTCTCGACGACGACGTCGTGGCAGATCTGCCAACTGATGCCGTCGCCGTTGTTGTTTCGAGCCTCGACACCACGCATCGTGATGCGGTTGCAGTCCTGCAAGAAGATGCAGCCGGAGTAATTGCCATCGAAGTGGTCATTCTTTTCTTTGTTGCCGTCGAGCGTGATGTTTTCGATCACGCAATCGCTGAGGAACTCGCCGCTGATCAACGGAAACGAGGTTGCGATTGTCGGCTCGCCCCCGGACCAAACGTTTTCTCGCAACGCGCGATCCAGTTTGAAACGATTCCCCGTGCGAGCGACCAAAGTCCGCTTGAGCACCGTCGGCCCGCCGTTGTGCGGATTTTTGCAGCGAATCACGACCCCGTCGCCAACTCGAAACGCCTTCGCGTCTTCGAGCGTCACTTCCTGGTCGTACCAGTCGGAATCGGCTGAGAGCTTCGTTTTCGCCGACGGTTCTTTGATGAGCACCGACTCCGCCCCGCTGCCGACGATCCGCACCTTGGACGCCAGATAAACCGAATTCCGCAACCGATACGTCCCCGGCAACACCTTGACGGTCCCGCCACCGAGCCGAGCGACTGAATCCACCGCTGCCTGCAACACCTTCTCGGTCGAGCCGATCAGATCGCCCTCTTTGTTGCCGACCGAGATCGTCACCCGCTCGCCCCAATTCGGTTCGACTGCAGTGTCGCCGGAGGTCGCTCGCGGCGACGTCACTTTCGGCCGAGGGTCGTCGGCGCGTGATGCCGCATGGCCGACAACCGCGATCAGCAAAAACAGACTCCACAATTCACGACGGTCAAGTTTTGGTTGTGACATGATGTCTCCTTTGAGTGCGGACAACTTCCTTAAAATAAAGCGTTCAATGAAGCAGGTTTCACCGCGAAGGCGCAAAGAACGCGAAGAGCTGAGATGAGACGGTGTGCCGCATTGCCGGTCTTCAGGTATCAGCACTGCCCACGGATCTTCGGAGATGAATGTCTTTTAATTCTTCGCGTACTTTGCGCCTTCGCGGTGAAAACTGTCCTGCTTGATACGCAGCCACCGCGTTCGGCAACTTCGTTATCCGCTCTTCTTTTTCGTCAGCTCACCGTAAACGAATTCGATATTCTCCACGCGAGTCTTCGCGTCCACGCCGGTCCATTCTTTGTAGAACGGCAGGTCGATCTGCTGCTTGATGTCGTCGAGCGATTTTCCGTTGTCGATCATCTTCTGAATGGCCTCGCGCAGATCGACGAACCAGCGTTTTTGCTTGTCGAGCAATTCCTTGCCGGTCATCTCGCCGTGTCCGGGGCAGATCACCTTGATGGGCAAGTCTTGCAGCTTCGTGAGTACGCCGATCCAGCTTTCGGTGTTCGAGTCGCCGGCGTAGTTGAACGCGCCGTTCACGCAGGCGTCGCCGGTGAAGACGATGCCGTGCTTCGGCAACCACGCAACCGCGTCGCCGGCCGTGTGAGCGTGACCGAGATGGATGAGTTCGACGCGCTGGGTGCCGTCGTCGATGACCAGCTTCGTCGGGAAGTACAGCGAGGCGGGAGCATACTTCAGCGAGCCATGACCGAACTCAGTGGGGTTGTCCTTTTGAGCTTTCTCGAAGCCGGCGCGGCCTTTGGTCTCGAAGAGGATCTTGCTGTTTTCGGACGCGACCGGGGAGGCTCCGATGTTGACGAAGATCGGATTTCCGTCGGCGTGGTCGCCGTGATAGTGCGTGTCGAAGACGTAGCGGATCGGCTTGTCAGTCGTCTTGCGGATTTCCTTGATGACCTCCTCGGCCTGTTTCGGGAAGCTGGCTTCGATGACTAACACGAAATCCTTGAAGATCACCCAGCCTTGATTGCTGCCGAGGAATTTGGGCTCGGTTTCCATCTTGCGGAAGAAGACGCCGGGAGCGATCTCGGTGATGACCGTCTCAGTCGGCTTGAACCAACCGACCGCCCAGCCCGACAGGCCGAGTAAAACTGCGATCGAAAGACACATTAATACGGCTCGTCGCGGTCGTTGTTTCATGGCAACTCCTTCAAAGGATGATTGAGGTTCATTTGTGGAACGGGTCTCCTGGCCCGTTCTACAACTCATATTTCCGGGGTGGCCACAAAACGATATCCAGTTCCGCGCACGGACAAAATGTGACGTGGTGCCGACGAGTTCGGCTCGATGAATTTTCGGAGCCGCAGCACAAAGTTGTCGATCGTTCGTGTCGTGACGTTTGAGTCGCTGCCCCAAACGTCATCAAGAATTTGCAGTCGCGATAGCACCTTGCCTTCGTTTTCCAGGAAGTAACGTAGCAGTTGCACTTCCATCGTCGTGAGATCGTGTGTCTGACTATTTGCCGAAAGTTGAAAGCGGCTGAAATCGACTTTGATGTCGCCGAACTCGCGCACTTCTGATTCAGGCTCACGCGAGGCATTCGGTAGCGAGCTATCGTCAACCGGATGCCGCTCGATGAGATTGCGAACTCGACTGAGCAGTTCCGGCAGCGCGAACGGCTTGCTCATGAATTGATCGCAGCCGGCATCAAAGCCCAGCGTCCGATCTTCGCTCAGCGTGCGCGCGCTCAACACGAGGATCGGGACTTGCTTGTCGGTCTTCCGAATCTCGCGGCAGATGTCATAGCCGCTCATGCCGGGCAACATCAGGTCCAACAGGATCAGGTTGAATCGCGGCGTATTCCGAAACGCATCGAGTGCCGTCAGCCCATCTCCGGCGACGACGGCGTCAAAACCCTCTTGCTCGAAATTGAATTTCAAGCCGAGTGCCAACGCGGTCTCGTCTTCCACGATCAGAATGCGCATCTGCGTCTCCCGAATGATTTGGTTTGAGACGATCCACAATCGAGTCCCGAATTACAAGTCGATCCGTTGAGGCGATGAAGTTTCCTTACGTTGATCAGCGGCTACACTACGCTGCCCATCGAAACGATTGCTTTGGAAGGTACGAAACCTTGACTGCTGCGACTGACTCAACCTCAACTGACTTGAATGCCGTTGCGCCGGCGCTCTTGAACTTGAACGGCACTCCCGTGGCCGACACGTTTGCTGAAGCGTTTCCGATTACCGGAACGCGGTTGATCATCACCGCCGTTTCCGAGCGCTGGGCACAGACAGCCGCTCAAGAACTTTGTGGTTTCGCGACGAGCGTCATCGCCTGCGATTGCGAAGCGGCAATCGAACGCAGCGTTTCGCCGAATGAGACTCCCGACGGTCGCCCCGGCATCAGCGTGTTGCTCTTCGCCTTCAGCCGGGACGCTTTGCAGAAAGCGGTCAGTGAACGAGTCGGTCAATGCGTACTGACTTGTCCGACGACCGCCTGCTACGACGGTCTGCCGGGAACTCCGCGTGACAAACAAATCATCGTCGGTGGCCAGTTGCGATTTTTCGGAGACGGCTTTCAAGCCTCGAAGAAGCTGGGGGCTCGACGTTACTGGCGAGTGCCCGTCATGGACGGCGAGTTTGTTTGCGAAGACCGCATCGGCACGATCAAAGGCGTTGCCGGTGGAAACTTACTGGTCTGCGCCGTCGATCAATCTCAAGCGTTGCTTGCCGCCGATGCTGCTGCGAATGCGATCCGTGAACTGCCTGATGTCGCGTTGCCGTTTCCCGGTGGCATCGTTCGTTCCGGCAGCAAGGTTGGCTCGCGTTACAAAAAGTTGAAGGCCAGCACGAACGACGCGTATTGCCCGACCTTGATTGCGAGCACAAAAACCGAACTCCCCGCAGGCACGGGAGCCGTCTATGAATTGGTCATCGACGGCCTGTCAGCCGATGCCGTGCGAGTAGCGATGCGAACTGGATTGCATGCCGCGTCGAAGTGCTCTGGGCTGACGCTGATCACCGCCGGGAACTACGGCGGCAAGCTGGGGCAACACCATTATTACCTACGCGAACTGATTTGATGGCCCGCGACTCAAGCCTTGACCCTGCCGGAGCCGACTGGATAGATTCCCAATCCGTTTCCGACAAGGATTGAACATGCACATGACATTGCGACGACTGCTCAGCCTTAACCTCCTCCTGCCATAGAGCGGGGCTTGGTGTTGTTGCACAAATTGATTCGTGAAAACAGACCCTGAGCTTCCGCTGGAGGCTCAGGGTTTTTTCGTTTGTAGGACGGGCACTCCTGCCCGTTCGCTCGGTTCATTTTCCGTTTGTTCTGTTCTGGTCGGGCAAGAGTGCCCGACCTCCAGGGAGAATTGCGATGTCAGCGACGACCGACACGATCACGATCTTCGACACAACTTTGCGAGATGGCGAGCAATCACCCGGCTGCAGCATGAACTCTGCCGAGAAGCTCGAAGTGGCGAAGGCGTTGGTGGAACTCGGAGTTGATGTGATCGAAGCGGGCTTTCCGATCGCCTCGCCGGATGACTTTGAAGCAGTCCGAGCGATCGCTCGCGAATACGGCAGTCGCACGGTCATTTGTGGTTTGGCTCGCTGTCGCAAGGATGACATCGATCGCGCTTGGGAGGCACTCAAGGAGGCAGAAAAGTGCCGCATTCACGTCTTCTTGGCCACGAGCCCGATCCATCGTCAGTTCAAATTGAAGATGGCCGAGGAAGAAATCATTCGCACGACGGTCGACATGGTGAAATACACGCGCGACTTGATGGCGAGTCGATCGGATATCAAGACTCCGAACTTGGAGTTCTCACCCGAAGACGCGGCCCGAACGGAACTCGACTTCCTGTGCCAAGTCGTCGAGAAGGCAATCGACGCTGGAGCGACGACGGTCAACATTCCTGACACTGTCGGCTATGCGACCCCCGCGCAGTTCAAACGCTGCATCGAGTATCTCAAGGCGAACGTTTCGAACATCAACAAAGCCGTCATCAGCACTCACTGCCACAACGATCTCGGCTTGGCGGTGGCGAACAGCTTGGCCGGTGTCGAAGCGGGGGCTCGTCAGATCGAATGCACCATCAACGGGCTGGGCGAACGAGCGGGCAACGCGGCGCTCGAAGAAGTGGTCATGGCGTTGAAGACGCGATCGGACTTCTACGGCCTGAAGACGAATCTCAACACGCCGAAGTTGTTCCCGATCAGCCGACTGGTCTCACGCATCACCGGTATGACGGTGCAGCGCAACAAGGCGATTGTCGGACAAAATGCGTTCGCTCATGAGGCGGGCATTCATCAGCACGGCATGCTGCAAAACCGCTCGACCTATGAAATCATGCGGCCCGAAGATGTCGGCTATGTCGGCACGAGCTTGGTGCTCGGCAAACACAGCGGTCGAGCCGCGTTTCGAGATCGCGTGAATTCATTGGGCTTCACGTTGGACACGGATGTGTTTGAACGTGTCTTCAACGAGTTCATCACGCTGTGCGACAAGAAGAAAGAGGTCTACGACTCCGACATCGTCGCGCTCATCGAAAGCCATATCGGCGAGAGTCACGAAGCCCCGGATCGTTGGAAGCTCATCAGCGTACAAACGTTTGCCGGAGCAGCAACGATCCCGACCGCCACCGTCGAATTGCAATGCGACAACGAACCGCCGCAGCGCGATGCCGCCACCGGCGACGGCCCGCTCGATGCCATCTTTTTGGCGATGAAACGGATCACCGGCATTGCCGGAACGCTGCGCAACTTCCAAGTCCGCAGTGTCACCGGCGGCGAGGACGCGCAAGGCGAATCGTTCGTCGAAATCCTCGTCAATGACAAGTCGTATCACGGCAAAGGGATCAGCACCGACATCATCCAAGCCAGTGCCGAGGCTTATCTCAAAGCGCTGAACCGAGCGATTTCCGACAAGGTTCCGCAGAAGCGTGTTCTGGCGCAGCATGATTGAGGCGTTAACCTGGATTATTTCCGGTCTCATTGAAGCCTGAAGCGTCAGCAAATGGATGTTGCAACATCTATTTGCTGATGCTTCAGGCTTCAATTGCACGGTACGCCATTCGCCCTAACAGCTCGCAGCTCGTAACAGAACGGCCGCGCTTTGACCCATCGAAGTGCGGCTGACTTTCAGTGCGAACGGGGTGCTCAGCCGATGCAACTCGTCGTGGATGACTCGCAAGCGGCAATTGGGATCGGGCGTTTGATAGTTCAACGTCATCGGCAATTCGCCATGACGCATGGCCAACAAACTGCCGGCAAGCTCAATCGCTGCCGAGCCACAATCCGCTTGGCCGAAGTAACTCTTGAGAGCAGTGACGGGAATCGACTCGGCGGCTGTTCCGAACGCCCGATGAAACGCGCGCGCTTCGATTGCGTCATCGGCCTGCGTGCTCTTGCCGTGCGCGTTGATATGTCCCAGATCGCGTGGATCAATTCCCGCTCGACGCAACGCCGATTGAATCGCCGCGACGAGCCCGCGACCGGCAGACGCATCTCCGTCAGCGCGGCCATCGCAGCCAGAAGTGACTGCGAGAATCTCCGAATAAATCCGAGCACCACGACGTTGAGCGTGTTCCAACCGCTCGATCACGAACGCTCCCGCTCCTTCGGCCAGAATTGTTCCATCGCGAGAGAGATCAAACGGACGGCAGGCTTTTGCCGGATCACCGTCGCGATGAGTCAGTCCTTCAAACAGATGAAACTTCGCGACATCGACTGGTTGAATGTGCGAGCTACATCCGCCGACGATCATCGCGTCCGCCGCGTCCCGTTCGATGCACGAGACCGCTTCGGCCAGCGCGAGCAACGTCGAGGAATCGCGTGCGGTGATCGTGTTGTTCGGGCCTTGAGCGTTGAACTCGATCGACACGTGACAGGCGGGCATGTTCGGCAACTGTCGCAAGAACCAGAGTGGAGCAATCTGACTCATCGCATCGGCGTTGAACCGGTCATGATGAAATCGACCGTCATTGCCACGACAAAACTCTGCCGCGTCAACCAGTTCTTGCGGAGTGCTCGTCATCCGCCCGGCACCATAAACGACACCAAGCCGCTCAGGATCGACCGACCCCGCGCTCAGTCCGGCATCGGCCATTGCCTGCGAAGCCGCAGACACGCCAAGCTGAATTTCTCGCGACATCACCTTGAGCAACCGCTTGCACGCGACCTGTTCTTCGGGAATGAAATCCCGTACCTCGGCGGCGAAACGACACGGAATCTCCGCCTCCGGAAACGCCGAGTGGTAATTCACTCCCGAACGTCCAGTGCGCAGGCTCTCCCAAAACGCTGCCGAACCAATGCCAATCGGCGAAACCACACCCAGGCCAGAAATGACCACGCGGGTGCCCTGTGACATGCCATTCATAGCCTGTCTCCTGAGCCTGACCCTAAAACCACAGCGGTTTGACCGCCGGTTCATCTCCGACCGATCGCTTCGGCTGACTTCCGCCAACCACACGATCCGCCGGACAACCACAACTGACGAGCATTCCGCTCATCCCTGGCTGCGGCTCATCGGCCTCAACGCTCGCGAGAGAATCGCATCCGCAGACACGACCCCAGCCTCTCAACAAGCTCGAACATCCGATTCACCTGCGACGACCAACTCAGTAAGTTCCCAGCCGACCGAGTCCGCCACCTACAGCAGAGCGAATTTCACAAGCGGCGACTCAGAGAGTCAAGGAGCGCTGCCGAACAGAACGGCAATGACTGATGCGTTAATGGCCTCGCGAGGCTGTGAGTGAGTCTCGCTCGATGCCGTCAAAACAAGAACCCGGAGTCATCGTCAGCGGCGATTTCCGCTTCGATCGGCTGCGACTCCGGTTCCGGTTTGCTCTTCTTTGCGCGACGACGACCGGCGGTCGGTACTTCAGCGTCAGCGGTCGCGGAGCCATCGAACGGTTTCATGATCGGCGTCCCGTCCGACTTCATGCCGACGAGTTGTTCGATCCGCTGCTCGGCATTTTCGAGCACTTGATAACAGGTCTTGAGCAGTCCGATCCCGCGCTCAAAACGCGCGAGCGATTCTTCCAAGCCGACTCGACCGTCTTCGAGGTCAGCCACGATCCGCTGCAAGTCGGCGAGCGCGGTTTCGAAAGAGGATGCTTCGGACGACGGGCTGGCTTCGGGCATGAACAGGCTCAAATCTCGGATGCGGCTGACACTGCTTCGACGCGGCTGGCGACTTCACCGTGGCCGAGCATTGTCGTGATTTGATCGCCGATTGCCAGTTGCTCCGCCGAGTGAATGATCTCGCGCGAGTCCGCTTTGCGAGTGATCGAATAACCGCGACCGAGCACCTTCAGCGGGCTGAGCGCATCGAGCGTTGCCGCCGCCAAATCGAGCTTCTGCCGCGCCGCAATCGACCGCTGACGAACCGCTCGACTCAGCCGTGATTCGAGATCATCGAGCCGCGTGAACTCATCGTGAACTCGCTGAAACGGTCGAGCGAGAACTCGACGTGACGCGAGATTGTCGAGCTTCAATCGAGCAGTCGCCGCTCGATCACGCAGGCCGGCGACGAGCCGCCGTTTCAAACTATCGAGTCCCTGTCGCACCTCGTCTTGATGCGGAACAACCCGCTCGCCCGCTTCGCTGGGAGTCAACGCCCGCACGTCGGCGACGAGATCGGCGATCGTCACGTCAATCTCGTGTCCAACCGCGCTGATCACCGGAATCTGGCAGGCCGCGATCGCACGAGCGACAACTTCCTCGTTGAACGCCCACAAGTCTTCGAGACTGCCTCCGCCTCGGCCACAGATGACGACATCGACGTCCGGAATGAGATGCACGTGTCGCAACGCAGCCGCGATCTCGGCGGCCGCGCCGTCACCTTGCACCTTCACCGGGACAACGACAACGTCAGCCGCTCGCCAACGTCGAGTGATGACTTGAATCAGGTCTCGCACCGCCGCGCTGGTCGGGCTTGTGATCAACGCGATCTTGCGCGGGAAAAGTGGAATCGGCCGTTTGCGACTTGGCTCGAAGAGTCCCTCGGCCGCGAGCTTGGCGTGCATTTGTCGAAAGGCGAGTTCGAGTGCTCCGACGCCATGCGGGATCAACTGCCGAATGATGAGCTGATACGAACCTCGCGGCGCGTAAACCTCCACCGATCCGCTGGCGACGACCTGCAAACCGTCGTGCAGATCGAAGCGAAATTTTGCAGCGGCATTGCGCCAGATCACTGCGGCGAGTTGAGCCTTCGCATCCTTCAGCGTCAGGTACACGTGCCCGGAACTGGCCTTGAGGCAGTTGGATACTTCGCCTCGTACCCAAACCTCCGGCAAGTTCCCTTCGATCAGATCTTTGATCTCGCCGGTCAGCTCGGAAATGGTTTGAACGTGAGGTTGCATTACGCCAACATCCACGGAGCGCGATACGGTCGCGAGACCCATTTCGCCGCGTCGGCATCTCCGACGATTTGTTCGTTGACCGGATCCCATTGAATCCGGCGTCCGAGCCGAACGGCGATGTTGCCCAAATGGCAAACGGTCGCTGAGCGATGTCCGATCTCGACGTCGCAGATCGGCAGCATGCGCGACTTGATACAGTCCAAGAAGTTCTGGTGATGATTCTTGCTGACGTACAAACGCACGTCGTCCTCTTTGAGAGGCTGCTTCACGAGGTCTTCCGGCGTGCTCGTGATTTTGCCGCGATCAACGAAGATCGTTCCCTCAGAGCCGATAAACGTTGCTCCCCCCGGACAATCTTTCTCCCCTTGGCCGACGATCAATTTCACGCCGTTCGAGTAGGTGTGTGTGATGCGGCAGGACTGCGTGACTTCGTACCCCTTCTCCGAACCAAACGTCGCCGTCCCTTCGGTGGCGATCGGGCCGGATTCGTCCATGCCCAACGCCCATTGAGCGATGTCGATGTGGTGAGCTCCAAAGTTCGTCATCTGGCCGCCGGAGTAATCCCAGAAGAAGCGGAAGTTGTAATGCACTCGTTTGACGTTGTAGGGCCGCTGCGGAGCGGGGCCGAGCCACATGTCGTAATCGAGTTCCGGCGGTGGATCGCTGTCCGGCACCGGCGGCCCGCTGAAGTTGGAACCGGGCAGCCCGACCATCACGCGTTCCAATTTGCCGATGCGACCGTTGCGGACCAGTTCGCAAGCCAGCCGGAATTTGCCGTCTGAACGTTGCTGCGAACCGGTCTGCACGATGCGACCGTTCGCGCGAGCCGCCTCGACCATCTTGCGGCCTTCGACGATCGTCAGCGACAACGGCTTTTCGCAGTACACGTCCTTGCCCGCTTGGCAGGCGTGGATCGTCGTCAGAGCGTGCCAATGATCGGGTGTCGAAATCACAACCGCATCAATGTCTTTCCGATCGAGTAACTTTCGATAATCGCCGAATCCTTCGCACGGCTTCTTCATCTCCTTTTCAACTCGTTCGACCGCTGCTGCGAGCCGCTTTTTATCGACATCACAAACCGCCGCCGGCGACGCGAGCTTCAAGAACGCACCGAGGTTGCCGCCTCCTTGACCGCCGACGCCAATGTGTCCGGTGACGATCCGCTCGTTCGCACCGAACGCCGAACTGGGAATGATCCACGGTGCGGCGAACGCTGCTGCGGCACTGGTTGCGGTTTGAACGAGAAACTGGCGACGAGTTTTGTGGGACATAGTTTGAACTCCATGACGAAGGCTGTCGAATTCGATGTCAAACTGCTCAGACCAACTGGGCTTGGGATATGAAGTGACCCGAACAGCTTGTCGCCGTCCGGGTCACTTGGAAAAGTAAATGTTGAAGAGCCAGCAACCGATCAAACCATGTCAGCACCCGTTTCGGATTCGCTGCCGACATGCTCCGCTTTGTATCCACCCCGCGCTTTGAAGTAGAGGATGAGCAACAAGTAGAGGCCAGCCATCGTCAGCGGCACGTAAGACGTCAACTTCAATGCCACCTTGCCACCGTGAAGGCCAGCTTCATCGACCAATTTTTTGTCGGCATCAGCTGTGGTCTTCGCTTCGTCCCACCACTTCACCAGGGCATCGGTGTTCTTGTCCGACTTGCCGTCTTTCTTCAGGATTTCTGCCGCACGAGCCAATTCTTTACCGCCGTCATCCAGCACGCCCACCTTGGCACCGTCGAGCCCGACAACTTTGTAGCCCACGAAGTGGTTTTCTTCGTCGGACTTGTATCGCTCGTAAACGGCTGGGGAATTCGCCTTCAATTGGTTGGATGCATTGAAGTCCTGTTTGAATCCGATTCCCGGGCCACCGAGAAGACCGGCCGAAAGCATTCCCGCACCGCCGATCGCGCCGATGGTGATCGCGCCACCACGTGGGAATTGCTCAGAGACGACCGCCAGCATGGTTGGCCACAGGAATGTCTTGCCGCAGGCGTAGACGGTTGCGGCGATAATGCACAGTGACACCGACGTCGCATCACCTAGCAGCTGGAGACCGGCGAAGCCCAACAGGCCGCTGATGAACAGCAAACCCAGCGGCGAAATTTTTTCCACGATCGGACCAGCGAAGAATCGCAACGCGAACATCAGGCCGGAGGTGTAAACGAAGAGCAGCAGTCCTTTCTGCTTCGACGCCATGATCGCGCCAGTGATCTTGCCAATCCATGAATCGGTTCCCAGTTCGACGTAACCCACCAAAGCGTGAATCACCAGCAGGGCGATCATGACCGGAGCCAACAGTTGCGAAAACATCTTGCCGTAGCTCACGCCGGCTTGGCTCGCTTCGGACTTCGGGAAGCGTTGGCCGAGCAACATCACTCCGTACAACACGACGGGCACCATGAACAAAGACATCTGAACTTCCCAGGCAACCGGCTTCGCTCCGTCCGGATTCATGAAGTACGACATCAAGCCGCCGATGATCAAGCCACCGGGCCAACCGGCGTGAAGGATGTTGAGGTAATGCGTCTTGTTCGTTGGGAAGAGGGTCGCCACCAGCGGGTTCACGACTGCTTCGCAGAAGCCATTGCCGACGGCAAACAGGAACATCCCCCAGTACAAGCACTGAAACGCGGCATCTTTACCGCCGGCCGCGAAGGCCGCACCCGCAGCGAGGGTGAGGATTGCCGAGATCAAGTGCGTGATGAACGCCAACGCCATCAGTTTGCCGTAGCCAACCTTATCAGCGATGAATGCTCCAGCCAGAATGATGATGCCGAACCCGGTCAAACCACCGCCGGTGATGTTGCCGAGGTCGGTCATCGTAAAGCCGAACTTCTCGGCCCATTGTCCGAGGATGCCACCTCGAATGGAGAACCCGACGCCTGCGGCGAGAATCGCCATGAAACCCGCCCAGAGTAAACGCTGAGCGTTCGGAGCGGCCTGACCTTGAGCTGTGTCTTGCATGATGCCCTTTTCATCGCGAATTAGCGGAGTAGGAATTTCAAATGCGACCGGACATGGTATCGGCGGCATTTCACGCCAGCAAACGAACGCTGCTGAATGACGATCCGGCGAATCAAAACAGTGCGGCAAAACCCGCTGGTAAAAAACGACAAAACTCGTGTTGACCCATTTTTGAGGAAGTCATATCGTCCGCCCGCTTCAAACGCAGACCACCTGACACCAGTCAGAAAGTTTGCGATCCATGAAGCACAGACCGCAATCGCCTCCCGGAAGTAGCCAGAGTCCTTCGCCCCCCTGGGACCAGCTGCTTCCGGGATTTTTCTTTTCACGGAAACGCAACCTCGCGTTTTGTAGGACGGGCACTCTTGCCCGTCACATTCAATTGCCGTCGCAAACTGTAGCTCATTGCAGTCAGCCGGACGGGCAAGAATATCCGTCCTACCAACGGCGCTAATCCTGATTCTTCAATTCCTCGTTCGTGTCGGAACTCGCGATCACGACGATCCCCGAATCGGTCACGAGGAATCCGCGCCGGCGATCAGCCTCAAGGTCATAGCCGATCTCCGTCCCTTCGGGGAGATGCACTCCCTTGTCGATGATCGTCCGGCGAATGCGAGCATGACGACCAATTTGGACGTCGCTCAGCAAGATTGAATCTTGCACGTCGGCCCAACTGTTGACTCGCACGTTCTGAGCCAGCACCGATCGCTCCACGCGCCCGCCGGAAACGATCGAGCCTTGTCCGACTAAGCTATCAACGGCGATCCCGGCACGCGGCTTCGTTTCTTGAAAGTCGCCGAAGACAAACTTGGGCGGCGGCAACATCGGATGAAATGTGCGGATCGGCCAAGATTGATCGTACAAATTGAATTGCGGTCGAACGGCGATCAAATCCATGTTCGATTCAAAGTACGCATCCAGAGTCCCAACATCGCGCCAGTATTCCGCATCCCCTGTGTTGCGATCACGGAACGGAAACGCGCGGACACGGTGAGTTTTCACAACCTCCGGAATGATGTCTTTGCCAAAATCATGCGAGCTGTTGGTTGCCGTCGCGTCGCGGCAAAGCTTGTCGAAGAGAAACTTCGCACCGAAGACGTATATCCCCATCGAAGCTAAGCAACGTGCAGGATCGCCGGGAATCGGATCAGGCTCAGTCGGCTTTTCGCGGAAGTTCACGATCCTCCGATCGGCGTCAATCTGCATCACGCCGAATTGATTCCCTTGTTTCAATTCAACTGGCAGGCAACCGATCGTCAGGTCGGCGTTCGATTCCACGTGGTCGCGAATCATCTCCGAGTAATCCATCTTGTAGATGTGATCTCCGGACAAAATGACGACGAGCTTCGGCTGCGACTTCTCGATCGAATAGATGTTTTGATAGACGGCGTTCGCGGTGCCGGAATACCACTGCTCACCCAGACGTTGTTGCGGCGGCAGGATATCGACGAACTCGTCGAGTTCTCGGCAGAGAAATCGCCACGCCAAGTTGATGTGCCGATCCAGGCTCGCCGCCTTGTACTGCGTGAGCACCAAAATGCGTCGCAAGCCGCTGTTGATGCAGTTTGAGAGTGTGAAATCGACGATGCGGTAACTGCCGCCAAACGGCACCGCCGGCTTCGCTCGATCACGAGTGAGCGGTTGCAGGCGTTCCCCTTTTCCGCCAGCCAAGATCAGCGTCACGACATCTTTCATGCGAAACTCCACTTCAACACCGAGCAGCCCAGCCGCGACACCATCGCGGTGGATTATGGAAACTTCTCGGCGGTGAGCAATTCACTCGTTCCTTGTTGACTATCGAACTGATTGCGGAAGTCGCGCTGCCGTCGCCTGCTGGGAACTCGTTTGCTGCGGACGTTGTGCGTCGCATATTGTCCGCTTCCGCGCTCATGACCGCTTGTTGAATTTGTTCGTTTAACCGCAAGCCGCAGGCGTGCGTGCGAACGTCGATCGTTTCCACGTCCCGCGCACGCCTGCGGCTTGCGGTTAAACGAGAAATCCGACAGTCCCATGAGTCGTTAGGTTGTTTGCAGTCAAAATCTGCTGCCCCAAAGCTTCAGATGAGAAATCTGAAATCTCGAAATAAAAAAGCAATTGGAGTTCATCGTGTCTGAGCATCCCGAACGAGTTGTCATCATCGGTTCCGGCCCCGCCGGTTGGGCCGCCGCCATTTACACCGCACGAGCGAGCCTCGGTCCCTTGGTCATTGAAGGCGCTTTGACGGAAGACAATCGTCTCAAGGGAACCCTGCCGAAAGGACAATTGGCGCTGACGACCGAGGTCGAGAACTATCCGGGATTCCCGGCTGGTGACTTGCAGGCATATCTCGCCAGCGCGATCCCAGCCGATCGGCAACCGTATTTGTTTTCAGGACAGATCCACGGCGTGACCGGTCCCGATCTTGTCGAGTTAATGCGACAGCAAGCGGTCAATTTCGGCACGCGCATCATCACTGACGACGTCGTCGATGTGGACTTCAGCCAGCATCCGTTCGTGTTGAAGACGCTCGAAGGGCAAACGATCAAGGCGCTCTCTGTCATCATCGCGACAGGCGCTCGTGCGAATTATCTCGGCCTCGCTTCCGAAGACCGCTTCAAGAACATGGGCGTGTCAGCGTGCGCGGTTTGCGACGGTGCGTTGCCGCGATTCCGCAACAAGCCGCTCGTCGTCATTGGCGGCGGCGACAGTGCGATGGAAGAAGCGAGCTATCTCACGAAGTTCGGCTCGAAGGTTTACATCATTCATCGCCGTGACTCCTTCCGAGCCAGCAAGATCATGGCCGAACGAGTGCTCAAGAATCCGAAGATCGAAGTCAAATGGAACTCGAACGTCGCCGAAGTGCTCGGCTCCGATCAAGCGGGCGTCACCGGAGTCCGACTGCAAAGTACCGTCGATCCGAGCCAGACCGAAGAACTCGAATGCACCGGCTACTTTTGTGCGATCGGTCACACGCCGAACACAGACTTTCTGAAAGGCCAGCTCGCGCTCAACGAGAAAAAATACATTCAATGGACCACGCCACAGCGAACCTACACGACCATTGAAGGGGTCTTCGCCGCTGGCGATGTCGCTGACGACTACTACCGCCAAGCCATTACCGCCGCAGGCTCCGGCTGCCAAGCAGCCCTCGACGCCGAACGCTGGTTGGCGGCGAAGGGATTTGAGTAATGGAGTCAGTTTCAGCGGTAAGTACTCATGTGTGTTGAGATTTAAGAGTAGGCGAATACCGCTCCACTCGGAGGCAGACGTGATTATTTTTGGGACGACCACCCGGCTGAAGCCAACTTCGCACCAGGGAATGTTCTACTGCCCGTCGTGCTGCGCCGCGTCAAGCTATGTCGAGGTTTGCCTAAAGAAGTACTTCCATCTGTTCTTCATACCGGTACTTCCACTGTCGGACGAACCTCACGGAATCCAGTGTTGCAACTGTAAGAACAATTTCGAGGACAGCGCGCTCCACTCAGGGCCAAGCAACAAATGGTCTTGCCCGAAATGCCAGCGTCTTTGGAATGAATCAAGTATTTGCTGCCCTGTTTGTAAAGTGCGTCCCGATGGCTCGCCCCTGTGATCGATCGCAAGCACGCAATTAACTATTTGACGAAAGAAGTTTGATGTTGACGAAAGAAGGTTGTCTCTCCCGCCGTTCGCGAGTTTGGTCGGCAATGCCGAATGATGTCGAATGGCTGCTGATCGCTGATCCGCGACACGTCAAATACCTCGCGAACTTTTGGATTCCGTCGTTCAGCTTTTCTGGCGGCGAGCGTGCGTTGCTGTTGCTTGAGCGAGACGGCGACAACGCTGCCGGGAAGGCGACGCTGCTCGGTGACAATTTCGCGTTGAAGTCGAGCATGTGCGAAGCATTCGTTGACGACCAAGTTCCCGCGACATGGTACGACCATCAGCACTCGGTCACGAATCGTGATCACGTCTTGTTCCGAGCCGTGTCGCAAATTGCGAGCAAGCTCAAAGGCCGCATCGGCGCGATCGAATCTGAATGGCTACCAACCGGAGCACTCGACGCAATCGGAGACGGCGATATCCGGCTGTCGAACTTTTCGCTCGGCACCGAATTGCGAACGCTCCGACGTTGTAAAGAGCCGGATGAAATTGCACTGCTCGAAGAGTGCATGAGAGCGACGGACGCCGGACAAGCTTGGGCCAGAGAGAACATCAAAGCCGGAATGACGGAACTCGACGTCTATCGTGGCGTGCAATCGGTCTCGCTCGCAGCGGCTGGCCGAGTCGGGTTGATTTACGGCGACTTCCGAGTCACGAACGGCGCGTCTCCGAAAGCAGGCGGCCTGCCGACTCAACATGTTCTGCAAAACGGTGAGTTGTTCATCCTCGATTACTCGGTCGTGCTGGAAGGCTATCGCAGCGACTTCACCAACGTGATTGCGGTCGGCACTCCTTCAGCAGAGCAACGTGAAGTCTTCGCCGTCTGTCAGCGAGCGATGGCAGCCGCTGAAAAAACGCTGAAGGCCGGAGCACGCGCGGCGGACGTCTTCGCTGCCGCGAGTGCTCAATACGTTCCGTCGTCATTCGTCGCGAAGGGCTACGATCATCTCACGCATCACGCGGGACACGGCATTGGCCTCGCGCATCCCGAAGCGCCGATCCTCGTGCCGCAGTCGGATGACGTCCTGGTTGCAGGCGACGTCCTGACGCTCGAACCCGGTTTGTACGTTGATGGCGTTGGCGGAGTTCGCATCGAACACAACTACCTCATCACCGAATCCGGCTATCGCCGACTCAGCAACCACACGATTGCTTTAGATTAAATTCTTTTTTCAACGCAAAGTCGCGAAGGAAAATAGAAGGAAGAAGAGGGCTCGTTCTTCTTTGCGAACCTCTGCGGTCCTTCGCGTCTTTGCGTTGAAATGTCTTCCTGCACCTGGAAAACCCAAATGCTCGACCTGCAATTCGTCTGTGACAACCTCGAAGCCGTTGAAGCCAACTGTCGCAATCGGGGAGTGACCGTTGACCTCAGCCAAATCACCTCGCTGCGAGAACGTCGCGGTCAGCTCATTGCTGAAGGAGACAATCTGCGGCGCGAGCAGAAAGAATTGTCTGCCGTTATTCCGAAGACGAAAGACGCCGACGAAAAGCAAACGCTGATCGCGCGCGGCAAGCAACTGCGCGAAGCGATCACGGCAAATGAGAAATTGGTCGCCGACGTCGAGCCGCAATTGCGAGAAGTGCTCGTCGGCATCCCGAACATGACACATCCCGATGCTCCGATCGGGCTGGAAGCGGACAGCAAGTGCCTGCGGATTGTTGGCGAGATTAAGAAATTCGACTTCAAGGCTCTCGATCACGTTGCACTCGCCGAGAAACACGATCTGATCGACCTCGAAGCGGGTGCTCGCGTCACCGGGCACGGCTTCTACTTTTTGAAGAACGAGGCCGTGTTGCTCGAACTGGCGTTGATCCAGTACGCCGTCGACAAGTTGCGAAAGGCCGGGTTCACGCTGCACACGACGCCCGACCTCGCTCGCATGGATGTGCTGGAGGGAACCGGCTACCAGCCGCGCGGTCCGGAGACGCAGATTTATTCGATCACGGGGACCGACCTCAGCCTCGTCGCGACGGCCGAGATCACGCTCGGCGGCATGTTGAAGGATCACATCCTCGACCTCGAAAAGCTGCCGCTGAAGTACGCCGGCATCTCGCACTGCTTCCGCACCGAGGCGGGTGCTCATGGCAAGGCGACGAAGGGGATCTACCGCGTGCATCAATTCACGAAGGTCGAGATGTTCGGCTTCACCGCGCCGGACCTCGCCGAGTCCAACAAGTTTCACGAACTGATCCTGAGCATCGAGGAAGACATCTTCCAAGGCTTGGGGATTCCGTACCGAGTGCTCGACATCGCCAGCGGCGACCTGGGCGGGCCGGCGTACCGAAAATTCGACCTCGAAGCCTGGATGCCCGGCCGCGGCGAAGCGGGCGAGTGGGGCGAGATCACCTCCGCCTCGAACTGCACCGACTTTCAATCTCGCCGGCTCGGCATCCGCTGTAAGCAACCGGACAAGAAGGGCACGCAGTTCGTCCACACGCTCAACGGCACCGCCGTCGCGATCACGCGAGCCATGATCGCCCTCCTCGAAAACCACCAACAACCCGACGGCAGCATCGTCATCCCGGAGGTGCTGAGGAAGTGGATGGGGATTGAAAAGATCGGCTGACGTAGGCGTAGGCGTAGGCGTAGGGTGGGTCGAGTCATCGAGACCCACCACAAAGCGCTGGCAATCCTCACGCCTTCAATGTTCAATGCACCGGTCCCAGCACCGAGGACGCAGCGTGATCTATCAGGTCGAGTTCAAGCCGCGAGCCATCAAAGACCTGAAAGTCTTGCCCGTGGCAGAGCATCGCCGCGTGGTTTCAAAGATTGAAGTGTTGCAGAATAACCTCGGAGGAGACGTCAAGCAGTTGACCAACTTCACGCCGGAGTACCGATTGCGTGTGGGAAACTATCGAGTCTTGTTTGAAGTCGAAGACGACAAGGTCATTGTTTATGGCATCGTCCATCGGAAAGACGCCTACCGTTAGCCGGAGTCCATGATGTTGAAGTTGAAACTGCATCCCGAAATCCTGGTCAAAGATGGCCAGAAGCAATTTGCCGTCTTGCCGTATGAAGAGTTCTTGGCGATCCAAGAACGACTGGCCGACGCAGACGACCTCTTGGAACTTCGCAAAGCGAAACGAGTTGAAGGACGGAAACGCTCGGTCCCGTTGACCGAGGTGAAGCGACAACTGGGATTGCGATAGTGAGTAGGATCGGCCCCGTGCATCCACTCAACGGCCCCGCCGTCGCGATCACGCGACCCATGATCGCCCTCCTCGAAAACCACCAACGTCAGTACGCTCAACTGAGGCAGTCAATATCCGAAAGGAATGTCACGATGGCGAGCGTGAATCTAAAGCAGCTAAAGAAGCTGTGGGCTGAATCTTGTAAGACTCTCTGGATTGAGATTGCTGCCCTGCGTTATTTAGAGAACGATCTCAGAGGACGGTATGCCGAGATCGGCTCATCAGTCATTTTGACCGATTTGGTATATGCGCCCGAATGTAAAGGCCGCATAAACGATTCAACAAAAGACGAGGTGTTAGCGAGAATCGATCATTACATCACACATGCGGTTACCCTACGTGTCGTCTTGCTTTCGGCCTGCTTTGAAACCTACTTTTCGGAGTTTCTAATTGCGTACCTGGCTCATCGCTCCAAGTATTTTGTCGGTGGCGTTCGGACGCCTTTAGGGAACAAGGTGTATGGTGAAGTGATGAAGGTCCGCGGATTGCGTCATCGAGTTGAGGCTTTCTGCAAAAGTACAAATGCCAAAATCGCATCGATCGAACCGCGTCTTCTCCTCTTGGAGGAGGTTTGTTTGCTCCGAAATGCGATAGTTCATGATGGCGGGATCTGCGACGACTACTCTGCGACAAAGATTGTCAGTATTAAGGTGGTCGCGGGCCAACCGATTTCAATTAGTTCGTCGGAACTGGTTCGTATCCTTGCTCCGCCATGTATTCAAATTGCTGAAGACTTGGATGCTAAAATTCATCCAAAATGAAATTTTACCGCTTGTTTGATGGCGAAATTCCAAATACGGGCACTTGGCTTCACGCTCGTATCCGAGTCGAGTCGGCTTCGGTCGGCCATTTTGAGTTCGATCTCAAGCATCGGCAGCCGGACGCAATCACGCTAGTCGTGGCCGTCATGAGACGGCTCTACTACAGTTTGCACCGCATGTCGAACGTTGAGGCAAACATGATTGAGTGAGTACAGACGCCATGTCGAGTGTCCCATTTAGCTCACAGATTTCACAATCAAGTTGCTGCAAAAATGTTGGGGGCTAGCACATGACAAACTCACGGCAATTTCAGCCGCGAGGAATACGGAGCCCTCGCGACTTTGAGGAAGCTGCTGCGGACTGGATGCGCTGTTGGGGGTTTCGACAAGTTCGTCTGACAGGTTGCGGTCGAGACGGTGGAATCGACGTTGAATCGGCAGAGGCTGTGGCACAAGTAAAAGCTTGGATGGTTCCGATCGGCAGCCCCGCCGTTCAGCAACTAAAAGGTGTGGCCTATGATGGTCGAACCCCCATCTTCTTCTCGCTGATGGATTACACACCGGCCGCCATTACGTTTGCTGACAAGGCTGAGGTTGCGCTCTTCCGCTTTACCGGATACGACGGCGTTGTAGAGCCAGTCAACTCGCACGCCCGGCGGGTTCTTGCTGCTTTTGACAAAGATTGTCGAAAGCAAAACGGCAGCGACGATGATTCGGAGCTGTGCAACCACCCGATTTTCAACGTGGTGGCCGATTCCTTAAGCAAGGTGCTGAAAGAACGTAAAGGTATCGGGATTTTCACGGTCAGGGAAAACGACCGCTTCGTCCAATACTCTTGGGAGAAAGACAAAGGAATAAGAGCAAAAGTGTCTGAATCGTCGAATTACACGTCCCATGAACAGGCTGTGTTGGAAGAACTTGGCTGGCAGCACAGCCGCGACGAGCACGGCTCGTGCTATTACCTCGACTATCCCACACCGCCTTTACCGATCGACCAAATTGTACGTTTAATGACCAAGACGCTCATCGACATGAACGGAGCATGGAGGCTAAACGACATTGAGGTAACGATTGAGATTGAAAATAAGTACGGCGTCGGTGAGGTGTTCAAAGACTGGGCTAACCGATGTTGATGTAACGTTTGAGATCGTGAAGCCAACGGATAGCGAATTCTGAACATCGGGGAAATTTCGTGGCAGAGAAGCACGAGCATACGCCCGCAGCGTTCCCAGCGTGCGGTCGGCTGGCTGCGATGAACGGTCGCGACTTCGACCGGACGATCGGCGGCAGTGAATCGGAAGGCCACCGCCAACGGTTTCACAAACACGAGCCGGCAATCTAGAGGACGGCGCGCTCGGCGCGAGTCTCACGATCCCGCCGTTTGAGCTGAATAGGGTCCGCTCCTGCCGGCCGATCTGCTGAGTGTTTCAGATTACGCGACGGTCGGTTCCCATTTTCCTGGCACGATGATGGCTTCGTCTTCGCCGGGCCACGGGGGCATCGTGATCGCGACGGCGGTGAGTGGCTCATCGTCGAAGGAGCGGAATTGGAAGTGAGTCTTCAACGGGATCGTGAGGCAAACACCCGGTTCCAGGGAGACGATCTCTTCGCGGTCAGCTTGCTTGCGCCACATTTCACCTCGACCGGATAGGCAGAACCAAATCTCCTCAACGGTTCGATGAGTCACCGCTTTCGACGTTTGACCGGGAGACAACTCAAAGTGAGCCATCCCGCCGCCGCTCAGTCCGAGCAAGATGCGCACTCCCGATCCATCCGGGGCGTTCACATCGGGCATCGGGGGCAATCGCATGGTGCTGAACTCTGTCATTGGACCTGGCCTTTTCCTGAAAATGAGTGTCGTCTGCAAACCACAAATTATTTTCCACGCGGGTGGAACAGCTTGCAGTTTCGGCAAGCTGTGTGCGAAGCATTGGAAACTTCCGCCAGAAATCCAATCCGAGTTGCGGCCTCAACTGGGACAACAGTCTCTCTCTCCGGTTTCTTGTGCCTGCGGCACCCAGCCTCGTTGAGGCTGGGCCACCCACCGCATCCGCACGAGGTCGGTTGGATGCGATGAACGAACACAACTTCGACCAGACGATCGGCGGCAGTGACTCGGAGGGTCACCGCCAACGGCTCCACAAACACGAGCCGGCAATCCCTGGGGTGCTGTGCATCGACACGGCCCTCCATTCAATTGGAATGGTGGGTGAACTGTCCAGAAGACGTGGCGGTTGATTAGTTGGGCGAATGCGGCGCGTTGTAGTCTGAAGACTTTGAATCTGGGCACCCGTTACCCGTGGGCTGTTATCAGCCGCACCGCCACCCACGAACAATCGACATGCTCGATGGTTTGTGTTCTGGCGGCAAGTCTCTTCAAATCTGCGGTCCTTCGAGGCGTCTGCAAACGCCTCGCGATCCCACCGAGTTGAAGGAGACTTTTGCAATGCCCCGCCTCTTGCTTGTGCTCGTGCTGTGTTTGACTGGTTCGCTCGCGTTGGCCGACATGCGTGTGTTGCCCGATGGCGAAGTGCCGCAGGACAAACGATTGGGCGCGCTGAAAGACCTTAACGGTTACTTCCCGCTGGAAGTTCCCGCCACGAAAGAAGAGTGGGCCAAGCGCGCCGACTATGTCCGCAAGCAGGTGCTAATCTCGCAAGGTTTGTGGCCGATGCCGACGAAGGCTGCGCTCAAACCGGTGATTCACGGCAAAGTCGATCGCGACGATTTCACCGTCGAGCGAGTCTATTTCGAGAGTGCTCCCGGCTTCATCGTGACGGGAAGTTTGTTTCGACCGAAGGGGAAGAGCGGCAAGTTGGCCGGTGTGTTGTGCCCTCACGGGCATTGGGCCAACGGCCGCTTCTACGACGCAGGCGAGGCTGCGGTGAAGCAGCAGATCGTCGTCGGGGCCGAGCGGTTTGAACTCTCCGGGCGGTATCCGTTGCAGGCGCGCTGCATTCAGCTCGCGCGGATGGGCTGCGCCGTGTTTCACTACGACATGATCGGTTACGCCGACAGCCAGCAGATCAGCTTTGAAGTCGCTCATCGTTACGGCGAACGCCGACCGAGCATGGAAAAGGCGGACGCCTGGGGACTCTTCAGTCCGCAAGCGGAACTGCGGCTCCAAAGCGTGATGGGCTTGCAGACGCTCAATTCCGTCGCTGCTCTCGACTTCATTCAGAGCTTGCCGGACGTGGACTCAAATCGGATCGGCGTGACGGGTGCGAGCGGCGGGGGAACGCAGACGTTCTTACTCAGCGCGATCGACTCGCGAGTGACGGCTCAGTTCCCGGCGGTGATGGTTTCCACCGCGATGCAAGGTGGCTGTACTTGCGAGAACTGCTCGCTGCTCCGAGTGAACACCGGCAACATCGAACTGGCGGGGCTGTTCGCTCCGAAGCCGCTCGGCATGACGGCGGCTGATGACTGGACAAAAGAGATCATGACCAAAGGGATGCCGGAGCTGAAGAAGCTCTACGAAATGCTGGGTGCGAAGGACAATGTCTCGGCGGTTGCCTACTTGCACTTCCCGCACAACTACAACCAGCCAAGCCGCGCGGCGATGTATTCGTTCTTCAACAAACATCTGAAGCTCGGCTTCAAAGACCCGATCATCGAAGGGGATTTCAAACCGCTCTCTCAAGCCGAACTGACCGTCTTCGATTCAGACCATCCGAAGCCGCCGAGCGGCGATGATTTTGAACGCTCGCTGACGAAGACGCTCGCGG
>JAYUFI010000424.1:0-14463 GCA_043738805.1 Planctomycetaceae bacterium
CTAGCGTCCGGTTCACTGACGCAACCGGACGCTAGCGCGTTTCGGCTGATGGGTAATGAAAAGCGACATTGAATCCCCAACCTCACCCGTTTCCCGAAAGTTCTCTCTCCATGAAACGACGTTCTTACTTCTACTCGTTATTCGCAGTCGCTGCGTCCTTCGGCACTCTGTCCTCGGCATTCTCCGCCGAGCTTCCCGCCGCGCTGGCCACGGTCAAAACCCAGCGAGATCTCGAAGCGGTCATCGCGTCCACAACGGACGCCGACTTGAAACAGATTCTCCAACGGCACGCTTCAGTCTTGCTCGCCGCCGCGGAACGACACGCACACGTTGAAGCCGTCCTGCGTGCCGTGGAAATCTCGCCCGGCAAGGTCGAGAAGATCAACACCACCCCCGAAAGCCTGAAGAAGGCTGCTGGTGGCGACATCGCGCTCTTCGACACACTGAAGCTCGTGGACCTGGCCATGCCCAACGCGGGACCGCATGACCCTCGCAAGGTCGATCCGTATGGGGCTGCCTTCTTTGAGCATCTCGGGCACATCCAGACGCTGGAGTCGCTCAACATCATCGCGACCAAACTGAGCGATGAGTGGATCGCACCGCTGGGCAAACTGACAAACTTGAAATCGTTGCGATTCACCAACAACGGCAAGCTGACCGATGTCGGACTGGAGCATCTTGCCGGGCTGAAGAACCTCGAAACATTTTCCTTTGTCGGCACCGGCATGCAGGGCCATGCCTATGCCAAGTTCGAAGGCTGGACGCGACTCGTCAAAGTCAGCCATCGCGGCAGTTCGATCGACGATGAAGGTCTGCGACAACTCTGCGAGCACCTCCCTAATCTCGAAAGCATCAGCCTCGCCCACGCCAAGTTCACCGACGCCGGAGCCGTTCATCTGGCCAAGCTTACCAAACTCAAACGGCTAGAAATCGGCACCCGCAATGCCACGCCGAGTTGTCTCCAACACATCGCCAAGCTCCCTCTGGAATACCTGCAACTTGGAGATGGCCTCGACACGCCGGAAGGGATCGTCCTCGTCAAAGACATGCCGACACTGCGGAGTCTGACGCTCACCAACGCCAAGGCTCTCACGGATGCCGATTTGAAACTCGTCGCCAGCATCACGCAGTTGGAGCACTTGGAACTCGGCGGTATCAATCTCCCCGATGAACGACTCGCGCTGCTCAAAGACTTCGCCTTCCTCAAATCCATGCGGCTCGTCCCCTCCAGCACTCCCTTCACACCAGAGACCCAGGCCAAGATCAAACAACTACTGACCAAGACCGAGCTGCAGTTCAAGTAACTGAGGCGACCACCCCGGCTCATCTGACATTAATCAGCTCCACTAGAAAGTGCAGCGTCGCTTTCGGAGGAATGTCCGGCGGTGCTCCGCGGTTGCCGTATCCGAGGTCCGACGGGATCTGCAACTCGATCATGCCGCCGGCACCGACAAGCTGCATTCCTTCCGTCCAACCTTTGATGACCTGGTTCAGACCAAAGGAAATGTCTTCGTTGCGCCGGTAAGAACTGTCAAAGACCTTCCCGTTGTCCAGCCAACCGTGATAGTGGACCCTCACCGTGTTGGTCGCCTTGGGAGCGGCTCCTGTGCCCTGGCGAAGGATGCGGTAACTCAGCCCGGACTTCGTCTCCGTGAATTCCTTCGCGGCGTCGTTGTCAATTTGTCCCGCCCCTTTGGGAAGCTCGGGAAACGGAACGTCTTTGGATTCGGAAGCGATCAAAATGGACTCCTTTAGAAAAGCTGAATTCGGTCTGATGACGTTGATTAGAGGCGGTTGCACAACTAGCACGCAGCGCAAGCAAGTGGTCAAAGTGCCGAAGAAACAACCACTCGCTTGCGCGTCGTGCTAGTTTCGAAGTCACGTCGCCTTGGCAACTCGCGCGGTGATTTCCGAAGAGAGTTCTATCGGCAACGGCCCGCGACTGGCAGCCTCCAGGTTCTCCGCCAGATGAGCGAGGTTGCAGGTGCCGATGATTGTCGTCTGGCAGTGCGGATGCGAGAGCGTGTATCGCAGGATGAGTTCCGCGCGTGTCATGTCGTGCGGACGCAGTTCTTCGAGTTGGGCTTTGTCCCAGATTTCCTCGAGCGCCGGTCGCTGGATTTCCGCATCCGGGCCACCTTGGGCGATCCCGCCTCGCAGAATGATACCGGCACCTGACTCGGCGGCTCGACAGATGAGGTCGTGATGCTGCGGTGCCAGACAGGAATACGGAATCTGAAACGTGTCGAACACACCGAGGTCGATCAAGGCCGAGAGACTCGGCAGAGAACTGGAGACGCCGATGAACCGGACCAAGCCCTGATCCCGAAGACTGGTCAGGACATCAATCAGTCCATCGCGTTGCAGCGTCTCGGCATCACCACCGTGGAATTGCAGAAGATCCACAAAATCCGTGCGCAGACGCTGGAGGCTCGTATCCAGATTTCGCCGAATGACATCGGGCTTCCAGACGTGATCGAGTTCCAGATGGTCCTCCCGTTGCGTGTAAACACACCCGCATTTGGTGGCGAGATAATACTCACTGCGGCGTGCCCCGATGAAGCGACCGATCCGTTCTTCGCTGGCCCCATAATCGGGCGACGTGTCGATGAAATTGATGCCCGCATCCAGCACGGCATTGAGAAACCGCTCGGCATCGTGGTCGCTCACCACCCGGACGCCCCAGGTCCGCGGCCCACGCAACCCCATGCTGCCATAACCGAGCTGTGTGACAGCCAGCCCCGTGCGTCCGAGAATTCGGCGGTCCATCGTCTGAGTTCCTCAGTTGGCGGAAAGTGTCCGGCAGCCAACGATGATCGTTTCTCGAACCGACTTCAATTTACGGGGCGATGTGATTGTTGCCGGCGCGACGCAGCGCGGCAGTCACAAGGGTAAGAATTGAATCTCGCCGTCCCATTCGGCAGCATCGCTGGCGATTCCGATGAGAATGAGGTCGTCGATCGTTTGAGCCAACGGTGACCGTTGATGAATAAGCAATAATCCGGCCATCTCCTGATCATTTTGGATGCGCGCGATCGCGGCCGCTCGCATCGTGTTCACGTCGTGGGAAACGACGATGAATCCCTCTCGTGCTGCAAACTCCAGTACCTGGTCATCGGGAGTCTTCGCGAGTCCGATTTCTCGCAGACGAGTCATCACGATCGTTGGCTCGCGACGAAGCACACCCAGAACGATCTGGTCCTTCAGATCGTTGTCAGCCAGAAAGCGCGGGCGGCTCATGCGAATTCCTCAACCCCTGCCTGACGCATGGCTCGGAGTCGCATCACAGCAGGGCTGGGATCGACTTCACTGGAACGCCGCAGGTCTGCCCAGAGTTGGGCTTGTTGAGCCAAGTACGGATCAACGGTTTTCTGGTTCGCCAAGTAGTAGGTGATCGCGCCGTAAACTTCCTCCAGCGCGAGCGCCGGGTACTGAAGTTGGATGGCCTCCGCGGTCAGTCCATCTTGAAACGCGATGACAATGGAATCCAACGAGACATCCGCTTCACCAACACGGAATGCTCCGTTGTCTTCTCGGACATAAGGTTGCTGGATCATGGCGGGGGATTCCTGAAGGCGATTGCGATGGGACTTAGACTACGAGTTCTCGCTCGCACAGGCAACTGCGGTTCGGCCGGACCATCGGGATTCCCAGAGACAACCGCGATGGCTCCGTGGTCAACCACAGAAAGACGCACGTATCGAGCAGCAGTCTCACAGCCCCCACTCCTTGAGTTCGTTGTCAGTGAGCGGCGCGAATGCTTGATCGGGAATTTGAAACGGAGCACCGCGAAGCTCACCCACTTTCGGCCGTCGCCGATCCGGCGCGTCTGCGATCCGCACCAAACGCGCGATCGGCTTCTCTCCGCGCGCGATGATGACCTCGGCCCCTGCCTCGACTTCATCGAGAACTTGCGGCAGTACCGTCCGGGCTTCCTCAATGGTGATTGTTCGCATGAATTGTCTCCTTCAGATCATTCATTTCGGCGGCAGTCTAGCCTGATTTCGTCGTGGGAACGAAGAGCAATGCAATGGCCCATCAGCTTCAATTCGCGAGCAAGAGCGCCTCGAAACCGGCTTGTCGAAAATGAACATCCGCCGTGAGTGCCTCGGAGATTTCCTCCGATTCCATCAGCGCGAACGACAGACAGTCGGTCAGTCCCCATTCCTTGTCGGATCGGGAGAGATAAATCTCGAATCCCGTGTCAAGCAGGCTCTGCGTGAGTGGTTTAATCTGATACCGCTCCTCCGTCTGTAGTCGATTGAACAGACTCTGCGCTTTGCCGCGCCGGCCGATGCGAGCGTAGCCATCGCCGATCTCCAGCAAGATTCCCCAATGCAGCACCAACACCGCGCGTTGCTCGAACAATTCGCGATCCAAATCTTTCGCTCGTTGATGGTGCGGATCGCTGCGGTTTTCCAGAGCCATGAAGAAGCTCGTATCCAGAAAGACGTGGCGAGTCACGATCAGAATCTCCGACCGGTGAAGGCTTCCACGTTTTCAGAATTCAACTGGTCACCCCAATCTTCAGCGTTCTGCTCGGCCCATTCGGCCAAGCTGGCTCCGGGACGTTTTGGAGCGGCATCCGCGATGGGTACCAATGGTTCAACTTTGACCAATGTCCCGTCAGGAAGTTCGGCATCGTCTTCCAATTCGATCACGCCTGATTTCACCATTCCGCGATAGATCATAGCTGGTCCACCTCATCGGCCAGCCGCTTCAGCGGCGGCGATCGTTTCTGGCAGCGTGATTCCGCTCGCGATGATCTTCGTCCGAGCATGATTCCAAACAATCCAGAGCCCGCCGTATTTCTTGGGGACTCTCGGTGACGGCTTTGTTTGAGATCGCATGAGTCGCCTCGCGCAGAATGAGATTCGGAAAGCGCCTGAAGTGTATTGCCGCTTGATATGCGAACAACTTCAACTGCGAAAAACCGAAGCGTGATAGGAACCGTTTCTGCGCGATTAACGCTTGTTTCGATTCATGACTCCTTTGTCTCCTCCACGGCGTGCGAATCGCCCTTGGCCATGAAATTATTCACTGACGATTGAGATACCGCTGTCGCGGGCAATTTCTTCGCTGAGTTCTTCGCCTTCATCTGGAGCATCTACCGCCTCGCTCACTGGATGGCCCGTGGCGTTGCCAATGAGTGTTAGAAGCGACTTTCGTCTCTCTTTCATGAAAGAGTCAAAGTCGTCCGCTCGCAGGTGTGTTGGTGAAATGCAATGTGAGGTGAGATAACTGTCGAGCACAGCCGATGGGATTGGCGGGTTTTCGATCTGGCCATCTGCGTTCTTCTTCCCAAGCTCCAATTTCGCCAAATACTTGGATGGAGCGACGCCCCCGATGATTCGATTGGTTCGGTAACTGAGCGGCGTTTTGTTGATGACCGTGTCGTAGATCTTCACGTCGATCCTCTGTGCCTCGCACCAGGCTTGGGGAAAGATGTGGTGGATATCGACGCTCTCATCGAAGAACACGGTCAGGTCGTAGCCCTGACCGCTGCGGAAGTCTTTTGCCCCCTCCCGCATCAACAGTGCATGGATGCCTTTGTAGGCGGCAGACTGGCGAGTCCGCATTGTTTGCAGGCGGTTGGCTCGAAAGACACCTTCGCTCACTGTCGCTGGCTCAGGACCACCGTCGAGCCATGCTGGGACTTCTACGACATCCTTCGCGAATCGGCTTTCAAAGCCACCGCCATACAGCTCGCCAAAGATTCCGCACCAGAACCACCGCGTGATCTTGGCCATGTGCCCTGCATGGTCGGCCTTGTCGCCAATCTCGGAAAAGATTGCGGCGAGAGGCACCAACTGTGTCTGGTATGGAAGATCAATGACACGATGGATGTGCTGCTGTCGGAGAAATTTTGCGGCCCGCTTGAAGCCGGCCTCTACGCCGTCACGGTATTCGAGGTAGGCGTCCAGCGGCAAATCGAGCAATGACTGACGGGTGGCACGCACAGCAGGGAGGTCGTTTTCTTTCACGCCATTGGCGACTTTGTCGGACCTGACTTTCTTTGTGTGACGCAACGCAATCGCCTGAAGGATATCCGTGCTCGCTACTTTTGAAAGCACGCCGACTGTTTGATCTGCTGCGCGACCGAATTCGACAAGGCGTGTCTGTAACCCCTTTTTGCCATCTGCTCCGAGCCAGTCGTCCCGGAGTTTGTGCCCGCGTGCGGCATACATCGCCGTAAGCAACTCAAAAGCATCGAGCGCCTTGCCGCCGGTATTCACCTTTTCAAACACAAGGCAGACTGCTTCATGCGAAGTGTCGTGAGCGAGTGTGATGACCGGCACTTGGTAGGATTTGAAGTTCGCCAAGACCTCGTTCTTGAAAGTTTTGAAGACATCGCGTTTGCCAGACTCCCCTTTCGCAATCCAGTAATCACCGAAACTTTCCTGCCATTCGTCCCAGTCGAACACCCGGTTTAACGGGAACATCAGCTTCTCGAACTCGTGCTGCGGCTGAGATAGATCGAGAAGGATGTCCTTGTCAAAGTTGGTCTTGGTGCGGCGGTCTTCGGGTACGGAGAAGATGGCGTCGTCGCGGTCGGCATCCGCCTTCATCGCCTTCTGGATGTCGATGTAGAACCAACGCTTCACCAGTTTGTTTTTGGGAGTGATCGTTTCGACCACATCCCGTCTGAGGCACGCTTGGTAAAGCGATGTCATCCGCTGCTGGCCATCCAGCAGCAGTTCGTCAGGCGTCATCTCCTTAGCCGCGATTGGGGCACCTTGAACGGGGCGTCGAGCGAAGATCGTAGAGCCAGATTTGGATTCCAGCGTCATCAATGCGCCGATCGGGAAAGCACTAGAGATTGAGGCGATGAGACTCAGAATTCTGTCTTCTGCCCATACCCAACTGCGCTGAAAATCCGGCAATTGAATCTTGCCGTCACCACATTGACGAAGCAGCGATTCCAAAGCTACCGGGTTGGTTTTGAAGGTGGTCTTTGACATCAGATTAGACTCATTTGGAATTGGTGTTGATCATCTCATTGAATTTGTTTGCGACCTTCGCCTTGAAGTCGGCTTCGAGCAGATAAAGGGGACGCAATGACGCAGTTCTTTTTTGCTCTGCTGCCTGCGACGTCGCAAGCTCTCATCAAGCGAGGTGCAGGACCGTCTTGAGTGAAGTTCCAATTTGTTCCATTTGAGCATCGGTGATTCGGCCAACTCGCTGAGTGAGCCGCTGCTGGGACACGGAACGGACTTGGAAACAGTCGGCTGCGGAGGTCTTTTGCACGCCGTTGGTGGGAGTCGGATCAATGCGGACCATCCAGGCGGCGACCGAATAATGAGCCTTCCAGTCAGTCAGTGGCACGATCACCTTGAGCGGCAAGACTCCAACAGCATCGTCGTTCACGATGATGCAAGGACGTTGCTTCTTCTGCTCGGCTCCGACCGCCGGATCGAGATTGCACCACCAAACTTCACCGCGCCGCATGGATCGGCTCCTCGTCCAGCACGGTGAAACAGGTCAACTCGGGATCGGATTCGTAATCGGCAAGCAACCGCTGAGCGGCATCGGCCAGCTCTCGCTGGGAAGCATTCGGTGAGCCGGGCTGTGAATGGCTGAGGTTTTTCCGAACGACATCCAATGCCGCCTGCAACAAGTCGATCTGTTGCGGCATCGTAAGTTGCTGGAATTCCGTCAAGATCTGTGCTTGGGTCATAGCGACACTCAGAGGTTTGAATTCGTTATGGATGATAACGGAACTCACAAGAGCGTAACGTCGCGTGATGATCTCGTGAATCGGATTTCCGATTTCAATTTCCATTCTGGGAAGCGGCCCAGCGAAGTTCGCGTCGATCCTCATCATTCATGTTGAGCAATTCGACGGTGCCGCAGCCGATCGGAGTCAGACCGACGATCCGATCTCCCACGGTCTCACTCGTATGAATGATGAAGCAGGCCCTCGCTTCGCGCCGCACAGCCTCCTCGAATTTGTACGACCATCGCCCGTAATACGTCAGCGCCATGCCTCCGAAGAATTCGGTGGTCCATCATCGTCCTGAGTTCCTAATTGGCTTCTTGCTTGTCGCGCGCAGAACGGAACTCGTCCCCGACGTTCCAAGTCGGCAATTGGTCGGTGTTGGCAACGTCGCGGGCCACGTCCAGCATGAACTCGGCCAATACAACGAAACCTGAGAAGTCCCAGTCCGGCAGAAATTCATCCTGCGGGGAGTGGTACGCCTTGTCGTTGAAATCCTTGTGAGCCTTGGTGGCGAAGTCATTCGGCTTGCCGGTGATCTTCATTCCCGCCGCGACGGAAAACGCGGGGACGCCCGACCGCGCCATCGAGAAATGATCCGATCGGTAGAAGATTCCCAGGTGCGCTCTCTGGTCCGTTTCGATCTCCAGGCGGTTCCTCTCTGCCGCCGCTTTGACCGTCGGCCAGATCGACGTTCGGCCGGCACCGGTCACGACGACCGATGCCGGTACGCCGAGCGGCAGGATCATGTCGACGTTCAGATTGAGCGCTGTCTTGCCCAGCGGGATGAGCGGATTGCGGGTGTAGTACTTCGAACCGAGCAGCCCTTTCTCTTCCGCGGTGACGGCCAGGAAAACAGCGGATCGTTTGGGCTTCGGCGACTGCAACGACCACGCACGGGCGAGCTCCAGCAGAAGGCCGCAGCCAGTGGCGTTGTCCGCCGCGCCATTGTAGATCGCATCGCCGAGGACCGGCTTGCCGATGCCGAGATGATCCCAGTGCGCGGTGAAGACGATCGCCTCGGATTGCAACGTCGCATCGCTCCCTTCCACCAGGCCGACGACGTTGTGACTGACGAAGTTCTCGACGCGGGTGATGGGATCTACGCTTCGGGAATCATTCGTTCGGACATCTTTCGGCTGGGATGCTCGTCGAGGCGCGAGTGGCAATAGACCGCGGTCCATTCGGCGAGGCGGCGGCCCAGTTTGCGGCAGGCGGCTTGAGTTTCCTCGTCACGCGGTTCCTTCGCGGCGATCGCGCCGTAGTGCAGCGTCAGATCGCGGCTCACGTAATCGGTGACGCCGAACACGAGGAAGCCGAAATTCATCAACACCGTGAGCAAACTCTGGCAGGCCATTTCGGAACCGCCACCCCAGCCGCCAGACGAACTGAACGCGCAGGCGATCTTGCCATCCACCTTCGCCCACTGCGGCATCATGGTCTCGTCCCAGAACCGCTTCATCTTCCAACTGAGCAGCCCCATGTTTGTTGGACTGCCGACAGCCAGTCCGTCGCACCAGACCACATCGTCGGCGGTCGCCTCGTCCACGGATCGGAGTCGAACTTCGGTGTCGGCGATGCTCCGCGCCCCTTCCGCCACGAGTGTCGCCATGCGCGACGTGTGACCGGATCGGGAATCGAACAGAACCAAGATCTTGTTCATGGCGAGCATGCTCCTTGAGTGTTCACGAACAGCGAATACAGCGACGTGCTGCCGCACATAAAAAGTCGGTTGCGATGGCGACCGCCGAAGCACAGGTTGGCGCAGCGTTCCGGGAGATCGATGCGGCCGATGAGCGTCCCTTGCGGGTTGAAAATCGAAACGCCGTCGAGTCCCTCTTTGCCCATGCCCCAACCGACCCATAGGTTGCCGTCCACATCGACTCGCAGTCCGTCCGGAGTGCCGTCCGGTTCGGCGGTGATCAGCGTGCGACCGTTGGATAACTCGAAGCCGTTCTTGATGACCTCATAGACGCGAATCACGCGCGGCGAGACGCCAGCCTCGATGATGTAGAGTTGCGATTCATCGGGCGAAAACGCGAGGCCGTTGGGACGATCGATGTCGCCCGCCACAATCGTCAACTTCTTGGAGTTTGGATCCCAGCGATAGACGTTGGTCGGCAGTTGCGGCTTTGCGATTTGTCCTTCGTAATAGCCGAGGAGTCCGAACGGCGGATCGGTGAACCACAGCGAGCCATCGGATTTGCACACGACATCGTTCGGCGAATTGAGCGGCTTGCCATCGAACTGATCGGCAATGACCGTGATCGAGCCGTCGTACTCGGTGCGCGTCACTCGCCGCGACTCATGCTCGCAAGTCACGAGCCGCCCCTGCCGGTCGCGCGTGTTACCGTTCGAGTTGTGTGACGGCTTGCGAAAGACGCTGACGGCCCCAGTCTCTTCCTCCCACTTCATGAGCCGATTGTTCGGGATGTCGCTCCACAGCAGATACCGTCCATCGCCAAACCAAACCGGTCCTTCGCTCCAGCGCAGGCCCGTTGCGATGCGTTCGACTTTGGCCAGGTTCAGCCGATACTTCGTGAAGCTCGGATCGATGATCCTGATCCGCGGATCGGGATAGCGTTGACTCGGCTCCCATTCGGCCCTGATCTGAGACGTCAAAGCGAGTACCGAAAACACGCCGCTGGCGAGGAATGCTCTGCGTTGCATGGTCATGTTCCGTGGGGTTCACTTCTTCTTCAACGCGCCATCCAGAAATTCAAACGGTTTACTCCAAGTCCGAGTGCTCATCTCTTTCGGAACAGGTCGGACAAGACGAGGTTCTCGATGACCGTGCGGAGCTTGTAGTCATCCCGCTTGCTGGCCTGGGCGATGTTCTTGATCTGCGCGGCATCGTCGATCGTCATCACGCGGCGTAGGGAGTACGTCGCGAGTTGCTCGACGAACGCTTCGGCAAACCGGTCAATGTCTTGAATCAGCAAGTGCTTGAACTCGTCCGCGCCGTGATACGCTCGGCCGTCGGGAAGCTTGCCACTGGCGTTGACCACTGGGTCGTCCCCTTTGCCCCCTGCGACTTGTTCGCTCATTCGCCAGCGGCCGATCGCGTCGAAGTTGTCGAACACGAAGCCCAGAGGATCGATCTTTTGATGACACGAGGCACAGGTCGTGTGCGTCGCATGAGCTTCGAGTTGCATGCGAATCGTGGCCTTCGGCTGATTGCTGGGAGTCGGCGTGAGAGGTTCGACGTTGGGCGGCGGAGGAGGAGGAGTGCGGCCGAAGATCGCTTCGGAAACCCAGACGCCGCGATGCACCGGACGATGCCGCGTCCCGTCCGAAGTGAGCGAGAGAATGGAAGCGTGAGTCAACAAGCCGCCGCGATGATCCTCGGAGCGGAGCGGCATTCGCTGCATGGCCGAAGCGGCGGGGCGCGGCAGGCCGTAGTGCATCGCGAGGCGCGGATTCAGCATCGTCCAATCGGAGACGAGGAACTCGCGGAGCGGCAGGTTTTTGGAAAACACCTCGCCGAAGTAGCCGGTCGTCTCCAGTACCAGGCTCTGTTCGAGCCACTTGTCGTAGTCGGGATAGAGGCTGGCATCGGGCGGGAACGCGCCGACTCGCTGAAGCTGCAACCACTGACGCGGGAAGGACTCCGTGAACCGGCTGATCTTGGGATCGGCGAGCATGCGTGCCAATTGGGCGCGGAGCACGTCGGGCTGTCGCAGCGAGCCTTGTTGGGCGAGAGCGAAGAGTTTGTCGTCGGGCATGGAACTCCAGAGGAAATACGAGAGTCGCGACGCGAGTTCCCAATCATTGACCGTTTCGCGGCGCTGCGAGGTTGAGCCTTCTTCAAGATAGAAAAAACTCTTCGATGTCAGCACGGCGACCAATGCGGCTCGGTAGGCGGAACGGAAGTTCTCACCAGCCGTCAGTTCGCTCTGGATGATTTTCAGAGCGCGATCAAGCTCCGCGTCAGTCACCGGTCGCCGCCACGCGCGCATGGCGAATCGGCGCAGGCATTCGCGTGCTTCGACCAGATCGCCGTCCTTCGCGGGAATCAGCCCTTCGCGTTTCTTCTGGTCGGCTTCAAGCAAGATCGGGCCTTCGGTTTCCACCCAATCGACGATCAACAGCGGAAAGATCAGTTGCCCTTCGTCGTTGAACAGCCGGTAAGCCGTCGGTCGATTTGGGCGGCTGACTTTCGTGTTCACGAACGGGAATGGAGTGATGCTCGGAGTCTGACCATCGGCCAGCATTCCGGGCGACTCATTTATCACATTGAAGTTGCCTTCGGGCAGGAAGGTCTCGATCTCGATGACCGTCGGTTGGTCTTCGGCCGCGTTGACGTCCAAGCCGACGACCGAGCGTTTCAGTTGATGATGCCACAGTGCGAGATGCGGCAGCCGACCCTTGAACGACGGCAGCGCACTGAGCTGGATACGAATTCGATACAAGCCCGGAGCCGTGGCGTTGACGAGATGCTGCCCGTGTCCCGGCCAGAGCGCCCAGCGCACCGGCCCAGCGATGCCTTGTTCCTGCAACCATTTCTCCTGGCCCGCATTCGCTTCGCGGCGGCTCTTTTGCGATGCGGGCGGTTGATCGGGAAACGCCCGTGCGAGCACCGTTTCGGCCGCGCGGAAGTAACGATCCACATGCGACGGCGAGAGCGTCAGCAGCGAGCCGATGCGCTCGAAACCATGCCAGCGGGGGTCTTCGTTGAATGCCCCCGGCAGGTTGACATCGAAGTAAACACCGAGCAGGTCATAGACGGTGTGACCGTATTCCTCACGACTGAGCCGGTAATGAGCGACCGGCCCACGCTTCGCCATCCGCGCCGCTTCGCCTTCATGAATCCTCGTTGAGAGCCAGTCGACCGCCTGCCCCAGTTCTTGAGGTTTGGGCTGCGCCTCTTTCTTCGGCGGCATCTCGCCGGAGTTCATCCGGAAGACAACTTCACCCCAGCGCTGAGCGACCTCTTGATCGGCGAAGTCGCGCGACAGCGTGTCGAGCCGGAATTTGCCTTCCTGTTTCTGCGCGTTGTGACAGCGCAGGCAGTAAGTCTGAAAGAACGGCTGCACGGCTTGCTCGAAACCGATTGTTCCGTCGGCTGCATTCGCGGCTGATGGGACCACGAGCAGCAAGCTGAACAATACGAGTTGCCTGACGAAACTCGTGGAGCACGTTTTCAACGTGCTCGAAGCATTTCGAGTGAGGCATGTTGAAAACGTGCCCCACGTCGTCATGGGCCATTGTTCGGAAACGTCTTCGATGGAATTCATGTCGCTCACCATTTGGCTCCGACGGGTTTTGCTCCGGCGTTCTTCATGCGGACGCTGTAGAGCGACGTTTTCGCCGTGATGAACAGCGTCTTGTAGTCGTCGCCGCCGAAGGTGACGTTGGCGGGGCCTTCGGGCACGTCGATCGTTTCCAGCTTCTTGCCGTCGGCGTTGTAGACGTGAACCTTGCCGTGCGTCGTGTAGAGATTGCCTTTCACATCAACGGTCATCCCGTCGCTCCCTTGCTCGATCTGAAACAACTTCTTGCCGAGCTTCCCATCTTTGCTCACTTCGTAGCAATGAATCCCGCCGGGGAGTTTATGGAAAGCCGGATCGGGATGCTTCGGGTGCCCACCGGTGTCTGCGATGTAGATGCGGCTCTCGTCGGGCGAGAAGTTGATCCCGTTGGGCATCGCGAGATCTTTGACGACCGGCTCAACCTTGCCCGTTGCGGGATCGAGCTTGAAGACCCAGTGACCGGGAAGTTCGGCCGGTCCCGTCAGCCCCCACGGCGGATCGGTGAACCAGAGCGTGCCGTCGGATCGCACGGCCACGTCGTTGGGCGAGTTCAATCGCTTGCCGTCGAACTTGTCCGCCAACACTGTGATGCTGCCATCAGCTTCGGTCCGCACGAGATTGCGAGCGGCGTGCTGGCACGAAATCAATCGGCCTTGCAGGTCGAGGATGTTGCCATTGGATTGTTCGCTTTGACGAAAGACCGACAGGCCATCCCCTTCGCGCCACTGCATGAGTTTGCTGTTGGGAATGTCGGAAAAGACGAGCGTTTTCTTCGCGGGAATCCACGCCGGTCCTTCGGTGAATTTCATGTCCCCCGCGAGCTTCTGCACCTTCTCGCCGGGTGCGATCAGCGATTCATTTTCGTCGGCGTTTGCCAAGCTGGCGATCACGGCCAACAACAGGCCGAATGCGGCCAGTACTTGCTTCGTCATGGGAGCTCCAGTTCTTGAAAGGGACGGTGCGGTGATCGTTCACCGCTTCTCATATCAGCCGGAACGCGCTAGCGTCCGGTTACGTTTCAGTCCTCACTCCCAAACCGGTCGCTAGCGCGATCCGGCTGATATCACGGCAGTCCAAACACCGCTGATCGCTTCTGCTCTTCAATCGTCTTCACTCGTTCTTCCGATGGCATGGTCACGAAGAGCCAATCGTGGCACTTCACTCGCACGGCTCGACCGGGACGATAGCCGTCGAGCAATTCGGTGAACTTCATGCGGACCTGAATGCCGCTGCTGCCAGACGGAGGATTCTCGGTTTCTTTCCACTCGATCACTTGGCCGATCTTCTTGTCGCTGCGGTGAAACCAGGTGCGCAACGACTTCTCGGCAACCGCCACGCCGAAGCCTTTTTCCTGAGTCGCTTTCAACTCGGCATACAGCGACGGGTCCATGCCGCCGAACAGCGTGAGCGTCACCGTCCCGCCTCCGAAGTCGTTGTCTTCGACAGAGTCAATCCAACCTGGAAGCCAGCGCTGCTTCTGATACTTCACATGAC
>JAYUFI010000425.1:0-5415 GCA_043738805.1 Planctomycetaceae bacterium
GGCATTTGTGAACTCGCGGAACTTGGGCAAGCTCTTCAAGGTTGAGGGATGCCCTTCAATGAACTTGGGGGGCCTGTTAAGGTTGGCTCAGTCTGACGCTTGAAAAATGCCGAATTAAGGACCGATGGAGGTCGTTGCGAAATCATGGCTCGCGTGTTGACAGTTCTGATCGCTCTGGTGGCTCAAGGCATGGCCTTGGCGTCGCCGGTGTGCTTTGTCCGCTGCATCGGCGCGGATGGGCATGAGTGCGTGGAACTGACGGGCCAAGGTTGCCATTGCTGCGATTGCCAGCCGCGAGAACACGCTCCGGACGTGTGTGCCGTGGCAACTTGTGGGCACCATCACGACGATGAAGAACAAAACCAAGCTGAGCACGACGCTCCGGCGGGCTGGCAGGTTCGTTGTGAGCACTGCACTTGTCAGCATTCACCGCTGGAGGCAGGCTCCCAGGTGCAGGCGAAGTCGCTGACTTCGAGCGGAGTGTCGGACATGCTGAATGTCGCGACGCTGCCAGCGATGCTGGATTTTGTCTCGGTTGTCCCAGCTTTGGAAAATATGAGTCTCCGGCGATCGCTGTTGAGGCTGCATGAATCGCCGCAGTTGGCTGCGCTGGCGACGGTTGTTTTGCGCGTTTAAGCGCTGTTCCGCGTGACGCTTGTTCGCGGCTGTGAGCCGCGTGTCCGGTTGGCGTCGTTGCGTGAGGTTTTTCATTTCCGCGCCGTCGAAGTTCGATGAGCGTGGACCTCGCGCGGTTCTTTCGCGGGACGGATCATGTCCACCTCTTCCAGTGATATCTCCATTGCGCCCGTTTCGGCTCCGGCCGAGGCCGCGGGCCACGAACATCAAACGCCGGAGCGGCAAGGCTGGTTCCGAGCGGTGCTCGGTTCCGTGCCGATGCTGCTGACGTTCGCGTTGTTGGCGGGTGTCGCGTATTGGGGGCATCACACGGAGTGGAAGTTCTCGACGGCGCATCGTGCCGGAGCGAAGTCATCGCAGGCCGAGAAGGCGGAGGACTTGTTGACGACCGAGGCAGGAGCTTCATCAGGTAAGTGGTGCGAGCAGCATGGCGTCGCGGCGTGCCCGCTGTGTGATCGGTCGCTCGCACAGGTGTTGAAGCTATTGGAACCGGCGTCCGCTGACGAGTTGGAGCGAGTCGCGAAAGCATTCGCGATGCGCGAGCGTGCGACGAACGATCCGCAATGTTTGGCAAGCGGCAGCCGTGTGCGAGTGGCGTCGAAAGAGGCGGCGGAGAAATTGGGGATTGATGTGGCTCCCGTTTGGGAAGCGGCGATGACCGAAACGATTTCGGCCAGTGGCGAGGTCAGTTTCGATGCGACGCGAGTGGCTCGGTTGGCGGCGCGAGTGCCGGGGACGGCGTGGCGAGTCACCAAGCAAATCGGCGACACCGTCAAAGCGGGCGAGTTGCTGGCGATCATCGACGCGGCCGAAGTCGGCAAGGCGAAGTCCGAATTTCTGCATGGCATCGTCCAGTTGCGGCTCAAGACGCAGGCGTTGGCCAATCTGAAAAACGCGCCGGTGCCGGAACGTCAGAAGAAGGAAGCTGAGGCCGCTCGCCGCGATGCCGAAGTTCGGCTGCTCAGTGCCGAGCAGGCGCTCGTGAATCTCGGCCTTGCGGTCAAGTCGGCGGAGTTCGGCAAGTTGGAAGTCGATGACATCGCGAAGCAACTGCAACGGCTGGGGCTGACTCGCGAGTTGTCGAAAACTGCTGCCGATGCCGACTTGCCGGGGACGTTGCTGCCGTTGCGAGCGCCGCTCGATGGCGTGGTGATGCAAGTCGATGTCATCGCCGGTGAGGTGGTTGATCCGGCGGACGTGTTGTTTGTCGTGGCGGACCCGCGTCAGATGTGGGCCACCCTCAACGTCATGGCGACGGACGCGAGTTGGGCTCAAGTCGGCCAAGCGGTGCGGTTCCGGCCGGACGGTGTCAAAGCGGAGTTCACGGGACAAGTCGCTTGGATCGGCACGTCGGCGGACGAGACGACGCGCACGATTCCGGTGCGAGTCGTCATGCCGAATGACAATGCCAAGCTGCGAGCGTCCGCGTTGGGCGTTGGCCGCATCGTGCTCCGCGAGGAACCGCACGCGATCACGGTCCCGAACGAAGCCGTGCAAACCGTGGGTGGCTGCCAAGTCGTGTTCGTCCGGGACAAAGAGTTTTTGAAGCTGAACGGGCCGAAGGTGTTTCACGCGCGGATGGTTCGCACCGGAGCGAAGGACGCCACGAATACGGAGATCATCGTCGGCGTCTCGCTCGGCGAAGTGGTTGTCTCCAAAGGGAGCGCGCTGCTGGCGGATGAACTCAAGCGAAATCAATCGGTGTCGATGGCGGTCGCGAGGGGCGAGGGATTAGGGGCGAGGGGCGAGCAAGAGAAGCATGTGAGAACTCAGAAAACGAAAACGGTTCAGCGTCAGTAACAAACTAGAGAAACAATCATGTCCACAATTCAGAATCAAACACGAGAGCCAGAAGCTCCGCCGCAAGCGGCGGCGTCTTACTCGCCCCTCATCCCTCGCCCCTCATCCCTCGTCAGCCGGTTGATCGGCTTGGCAGGTCACATGATTCCCGGCGCGATCGCGCTGGCGGCGGTCGGCGGGTTGGTGTTCGCCGGGCAGAAGACTCACTGGAAGATTCCGAAGTTCTCGGAGCTGCGCGGGCAGGCCGTCGTCGAGAAAGACGATTGGTGCGAAGCACACAACGTCCCAGATTCGGAATGCGTCGAGTGTCGCAAAGGTTGTCTGCCTCCGGCCAAGGAACGGGGCTGGTGCAAGATTCATGGCGTGCATGAGTGCCCCGTCTGCAATCCGGCGATCGCGCAGATTCCGAACGCCGCAGAGGTCGCGGCTGACGAGAAGCCGCACTCAGAAGATGCCTTGAACTTCGCGCCGCGTCCCGAAAACAACAGCAAGTGCAAGTTGCAGCAGCGGCGGATTCAGTTCGCCTCGACGGAGATCATCGAGCGGCTGGGGATCGAAGTGACTCCGGCCAAGTACGCTCCGATTTCCGAATCGGTCATGGCCAACGGTGAGATCGGCTTCGATCCGACTCGCGCGGCGCGGTTGTCGTCGCGAGTTTCCGGGACGTTGTTCCGGGTTGAAAAACAAGTCGGTGACAAAGTGAAGCGAGGCGACGTGCTGGCACTGGTCGATGCCGCTGGAGTCGGACAAGCGAAGGCGGAGTTGCAGCAGTCGATCGTGAATCTCGACTTGAAGACGCAGACGCTCGCCAACCTCAAGGGTTCGACCGGCGTCGTCACTGGCAAGGCAGTGCAGGAAGCGGAAGCGGCCGTCGCGGAGTCTCAGGTGCGAATGCTCTCCGCGCGGCAGGCGCTGGTGAATCTCGGCCTGCCGCTGCCGAAGGTGAATGACATCGGTACGGAGCCGGAAGAACTCTCGCGGACGTTGCAGTTTCTCGGCCTGTCCGACGAGTTGGCGGCGGAGGTCGCGAAGAGTTCGTCGTCCAGCAACTTGCTTCCCGTGCGAGCACCGTTCGATGGCGAAGTCACCGAACGAACGGGCGTGCCCGGCGAAGTGGTCGCGCCTACGAAAATACTGTTCGTCGTCGCCGACACGCGCGTCATGTGGCTGACGCTCAACGTGCGAATCGAAGACGCCGATCGCATTCAGCCCGGCCAGCCGGTGCAGTTCCAACACGATGGCCACAACGATTGGGACAGCGGCGAAGTCGCGTGGGTCAGCCCGTCCGTTGATGAAGCGACACGCACGGTTCCCGTCCGAGTCAAACTGCCGAACACGGCGGGCCGGCATCACGCTCGTTCATTCGGTTCAGCCCGGATCGTTCTGCGGCAGGAAGACAAAGCCGTCGTCGTCCCCAAAGACGCGGTGCATTGGGAGGGGGACTGCTACGTCGTCTTCGTCCGCGACAAGAACTTCGAGAAGTCGAAGTACAAAGTTTTCCACGTTCGCAAGATTCGACCCGGAGCGACGGACCTCGCGATGGCCTCGCCCCAAACTGAAATCGCCGCCGGCTTGTTGCCGGGCGAACTGGTGGCCACCGTCAACAGCGGCATCCTGCGGTCAGAGTTGTTGAAAAACAACCTGGGCGCGGGCTGAGCGGATCACAACCACTAACAGCCCGGTCGGGCTGTCTAACAAAACGTAACCGGCAACGTCGAATGCCGAATCAACCTCACTCCTAAAAGTTCCAAGTCAATCACATCCGACACGCAGAGCGTGCCGGCCAGATTTCAGAAAGGAATCGTCATGCACCTGAACTCTCTTTTCACCCGAACCGTGTTGGCGACTGCGTTCGCGCTGAGCCTCCCCACATTCGCGATGGCTCAAGCTCGCACTGCCGCTCCGGCGACTGCGCCGGCCAGCAAGGCTCAAGCGGCCATTGAGCAAGCGAGCAAGGACGGCAAGTACACGTTTTTGATGTTCTACAAGACAACCGACGCGGCCTCGAATGCGATGTCCGCGACGCTGAAAGAAGGCTTGGCCGACAAGTCCGAGCAAGCGGTCGTGGCTTACGTTCAAGTCGGCAATCCCGCCGAGCAGGCGTTGGTCACGAAGTACGACGTGAGCCGTGCTCCGATGCCGATGATTGTGGCACTCGCGCCGAACGGAGCCATGACCGGCATGTTTGCTCAGAAGGTCACGGTCGAGAAACTCGGCGACGCCTTTGTCACGCCGACGATGATGTTCACGATGAAGAACCTGCAAGAAAACAAGCTCGTGCTCGTCACCGTGCAAGGTTCGGCGAAGGCTCCGGCCCCGGTCGCGATCAAGGATTTTCAGAGCGACCCGCACTTCAAAGACCGCATCGTCACCATCGGCATGACGGCGGCTGATCCGCAAGAGGGCAAGTTTGTCGGCCAAATGCAGATCGACCCAAAGGCGAAAGCCACGCATACCGTCTTGCTCGCTCCGCCCGGCGTGATGGTGGGCAAGTTCGACGCGGTCGCGTCGAAGGACGACATCGCCGCCGCGCTCGCGAAGGCCGGCAAGTGCTGCGAAGACCCGAACTGCAAGCATCATCAACCCGCGACGCGAACGGCCACGCAGCCGTCGAATACGCGGACAAAATAACCGTGGAGCACGCGGCTCGCGTGCTCGTGATCCCCCAAGGAAGAAAACCATGAACCTCAAAACCCTCGTCTGGCGTGAACTGGCGGAGCGGCCTTCGGCCATGCTCACCAGCACGCTGACTATCTTGTTGGGCGTGACGGCGCTCGTTGCGATTCGTCACGTCACCGTGTTCTCGGAACGCGAAGTCGGGCAGCAATTGCAATCGCTGGGAGCCAACGTGCTCGTGCTCCCCAAGGACGCGACGTTGCAGGATTACTACTCGGCCGACCTGACCGAGCGGACGTTGCCGGAGTCGCACGTCTCCAGCATCCTGTTGGAGAACTTGGCGGGCGTCGAACGTATTTCGCC
>JAYUFI010000426.1:0-2041 GCA_043738805.1 Planctomycetaceae bacterium
AACTCGTTTCTCAACAGCAGGTTGCAGTGACGACTGCAATGAATGTCAACACGGCCTAATCACGACTCAAGTGACTTGCAGACCTTCACTGGCTTCAGCGTCCGTAACCGGTGTGTCGCAGCAATGGGGTTGGCCCCAAACAACCGCAACAACCCTCGTTATCGCGGCGAAAACTCATCTGTCGAGGGCTTGAAACGATCATCGCATCGGCTTCGGGCAGTCCCACCGCTTGACGTAATTCGGTAACGCCACCTGAAACTCTCGCGCCAGCCGTTTCTGGCAGCAAGTCCAAGGTGAAAACCAAGCGTGGTAACGCAACGCAGGCAGAAGCCCATCGTTTGGGACGCGGAAACCTCACGCTGCACGAACCGTAACCATCACTTCTGCTTCGGCTTGCCGTCATCCATCCACATCCCAGCCCTTCAGGCCGTGCCGAAAAAGTTCAATAGCCGTCTTGTTGTCCCGACTGCCGAAGCCTTGTTCGCAAACCCTGCGAACAAGGCTTTTTTGCTGGGATTCTTGGGGTTTGCGTCACTCGCCTTGCGAGTCATTCTTTCATCATCGTTTCCCGATGCGATGCCAGGAAACGACCCCAAAAGACCCCGAAAGCCGGTAGCTGGTGCAACCGTTAGTGCAACCAGATTCGGGAGCCGAGCGGACAAATCATCGGTCCCGGTGGCTCGTTGCTTGTTTGCGTCCGGTCGGTTGTCGAGAGAAAACGTCGGCAGTGAGTTCAACGCTCCGTGAATGTCGAGCAAGCGCGGGTCCGTGTAAGTGTTCATGGTCAGGTCGATGGTACTGTGACGCATCGCCGCTTGAGCCGTTCGCGGTGCAACGCCCGCTTGGCTCAGCATCGTGGCGAACGAGTACCGCAGAGCGTGAACATCGACCGTCCTGCCTCGGTCGTCTTTCTTCGCGATGCCAGCGAGTTTGCAGTCTCGGTCGAGAATCCTCACCAAGCCCTTGGGAACGTTGAACAGTGGCGAATCGGATGGAAGGTCGGTTGTCTTCACCGAACTCAGCTTGATCGTTGGTTGATTCGACGATGCCGTCTTCCGCTTGTGTTCCACCCATTCACGAAGTTCGCCAGCAACGTCCGCTCGCAGCGCGATGGAACTCCCTTGCCGGTTCTTTTCGTCAGCCGCGTTGAGCACGGCGAAGGGATGTGGCCCGTCGAGTTGCAGTTGTCCCACTGTGAGCGATGCCAACTCGCCCCGGCGAAGCCCGGTCAGAGCGAGCGTCTTGTAGACGAGCACTCGTTCCCAGCCGAGTGTTTCGAGCCGTTGGACCAACTCAGGATTCTTGACCAACCTTTGCCGAGCACGTTCGCAAGCCGCGTCGAGTTCGTCGAAGGTCAGTTCTGCCGCTCGCCACGTCTTTCGACCGCTGGTGACTTCCGAGGCGTCTTTGCGTTTGGACACCCGCCCGAACTCCGCCAGCGGTCGCAGGCGAGTCACGGTGAGCAGTCGAATGAGTTCGGCTTCCGTCAACGCTCGTCTTTGCCGGCGCGGGTCGAGTTTCGCGTTCGCTTTGGGAACGTGAACGAACGGGTTCACCAACAGTCGGCGAGTACGCAGACACCAATTCCCGAACGTGACCCAATCTTGCCGGTACTCGTTGCGGTTCCCCGGTGACATCCCCTTGGCTGTTTGCTCTCCGAGCCAGCGTTCCAACGCTGTGCCGCTTAAATCGGATAGACGATGAAAGCCACATTCGTTGGTCATGCGCAACAACCGTGACGCAGTGTTCGTGATCCTGACCGGGGCGAGTCCCTTCGCCACTTGGTGAGTCTTGTAGGCGTCGAAATGACGTTCCAACGCAATCGTCTGCTGATCGGCAACGGCATCCTCTTCAGCGGTGAAGACGTTCGACTTGACCAATTCCGCCCGCCGCTCCAACTCACCGAGCACGCTCCGCGCAGCCGATTCGTCACGACAGCCTGTCGGAATGGTCTGTTCGTAGCCTTGTCCGTCCCGGTACTTCGCAAAGTACGTTTTGGACTCCGTGACGATTCGCGTTGAGCCGTCCCGCCCGGTCGTCA
>JAYUFI010000427.1:0-2041 GCA_043738805.1 Planctomycetaceae bacterium
GCGCCGCCCTGGGTCAGGTTGAGATGTGAGCGTGAAGCCCCAACGGGGCGAGATAATCGGTTAACCGGCGACACGATGAATCGAACCAACGCCAACGAATCGAGACTATCACATTAAATCGCACGGATTCCATCGCATTGGTTATTTCGCCCCGTTGGGGCTTGTCCGAAATCTTAATCTCGAACCCAGGGCGGCGCTCCCGATGGTCGCTTGCCCTGGGCTGGCTTATCTTGCCCCGTTGGGGCAGAACCGCCGGAAGGCGGAACGACGAACAGATCGTCTTGCTTGCCACCGCGACCTGCAAGGGATGCTTTCATCGGACGCAACAAGATTGTCGGTAGCGGAATTGACTCAGCGAATTTCACCCGTCAAAACCATCAACCAAAAGGCCGCGCCACCTCCAATCAAACACAGCACCAGTATTACTGCTAGACCACAGCCGAGCGCGGCAACCTTGTCTCGTGTTCGAGATTCGTAAACGAGTTGTTCGATTATCCCTGCGGGTTCTGGCCACGATTCTCGTCGTGTGACTCCACCAATAACGAATTCCTTGCGACTCAAGTCAGTAAGTATTTGCATTTCAGAAGCTTCGCAATTCACACGTTCGGAATGGCGAAATGTTGGATCGATTGGTTCGAGAGATGCCGTGAGGAAAAGACGTGCGAATTCAAGGCAGGCCGCCCGGTTTGCAGTCACAAAGAGATCCCATGGCGGCTGGCCCGATTTGATGTGGGATTTCTTTTCGATGTTGGCGACTTCGTCTTCCAGCGATTTGATGATTTGGCTGATTTGAGAATCGTCCATCGCAAACCTCATGCGGTCGAGTGGGGCGGTGCGAAGCTGCATTTACTGCGGACCATCAAAAGATCATTCGCATCGTCATGCTTGCTGATCTGGCTCGCAAGAGTTGGAATTGTGTCGTTCTTGCAGAACCGACAATCCCCGCCTCAAGGAGCCTCTCGATGCGAACAGTTTTCTCGTCCGTGTTTGTCGTCTTCGCAACATCGACTTGTTTCGCGGCTGACCTGCCGCTCGTTACGGAGGTTGAGCATCAGCCGCTGGTGGCGGCGACGGAGCGGTTGCTGGAAGCGTTGGAATTTGTCGGTGCTCCGTTGCCGGCGGAGGATACGAAGGCGTTGCAGGGGGCGTTGAAGGAGACCGATGCCAAGGTCGCGAATCGGACCATCCAACGTGTGCTCGATGCGCATTGCGTCGTGGGGGTGACGATCAATCCGGAGAGTCGCGTGTCGGTCGTCGAGGGGCCGGTGGCGAAGCGGCTCATTCAAGGGGGGTGGGCGACGTTTTTAATCAAGGTGCAGAACGATGCGGGGATCACGCCGCAGCTCAAGCCGGAGAGTCCGAATTCGGCTCCGCTGTATATGCGAGGCTCCGTCAACCAGCGGCAGAAGCCGTTGACCGATGAGAAGGACAAACTCGTCAAGCCTGAGGATGTGCCGCATCGGTTTCTCGACATCGCCATGTTCGACAAGCAGCCGCTGAAGCCGCAGTTGTCGGGGCTGGCGCTGGAGTATCGCATCATCCAGCTTTACTCGCGCGAGCTCGGGCGGCGCGAGGCGAAGCTCGGATTCAATGTCGGGCAGGGGACGCAGGATCTCGGCTTTCGCAACACGGTGCCGATTCTGTTCAACGCGGCTCCGTCGGTGGAGGTGGTGCTCGGCGTGAAGGATTTCGATGGCGAGCCGACCTCGGCGGCGTTCGTCATTCGCGATCGTCGCGGAAACGTGTTTCCGAATCCGGCGCGGCGACTCTCGCCCGACTTCTTCTTCCACAATCAGATTTACCGAGCGGATGGGGAATCGGTGTCGTTGGCTCCGGGTGAGTACACGGTCGAAGTGAGCCGCGGGCCGGAATACATCGTGCAGACATTGCCGCTGATCGTTGGTAGCCACGTTCGCCAGAACGTGGGCGGCGCGGAAGGGACGAAAGTGACGGCAGCGACCAAAGAGAAGGAGGCGTCGAAAGCCAATCGCCCACCCTCTGGCGAGGGTGGCTACGAGAGTCAGAAGTTCGATGTGAAGCT
>JAYUFI010000428.1:0-2041 GCA_043738805.1 Planctomycetaceae bacterium
GACCGTTCATCCCGTCGAGACCGCCGCCATCGATCTCGCCGCGAAGTACGTGTTCGATGGAAAGACACTCGTTCTTCAAGGTAGCCCTGTCGCTCCGCGACAGGAAGCGGGATCGAAGAAGGACGCTCCATCGCCAACAACGCCTGCCGAACGAAAGGATGTCGCTCCCGCAAACTCGCCTCCTGTCGCGGAGCGACAGGGCTACCTTGAATGGAAGCTCACCAAACCCAGCAGCCCGGATCGCCCGCTCTACGACTTCCACACGATGTTCGGGCCGACACCGAATTCGTCGGTCTATTCGTTCTTCCGCTTCGATGTCCCGACCGCTCAGCGGATGCAACTGCTCGTCGGCAGTGAGGACGGCGTGAAGGTCTGGCACAACGGCCGGCTGGTTTTTGAAAACGATGTCGTCCGCCCGCTGATTCAACTCGACGATGTCGTGCCGCTCGATCTGCAACCGGGGAGCAACGACGTGCTGGTCCGCGTGCGGATGCGCGAGGGCCACGGCGGCCAATACCTCCACTTCAAACATCTCGGAGATGTGAGACTCTCGATCCCCGACAAGCCCGACGGTCTGTCTCTCGCCGACCGCCTGAAGTCGGCCGGAACGGGCTCACAACCGATCGACCCCAAGTTCCTCGAAGTCGACTGGCCCGCAGCGGTGAAGCAGGGCGACATCGCCCGCGGCAAAAAACTCTTCGCCGCCGAGTCACTCGGCTGCGCGAAGTGCCACGCCGCGACAGCCACTCAGGCAGGAGGCGGCGGCCCCAGCCTGACCGATTCCGGTAAGCGGTTCACCGTCCCGTACCTCGTCGAATCGGTCCTCGCCCCGAACAAGGTGATCTCACCCGTCTTCAAGTCGTCGATCATCCTCACGACCGACGGCAAGATCATCACGGGCCTCATCGTCTCCGAAACAGCCGACAAGCTGGAGGTACTGCTCCCCGACACCAAGCGAGTCACGATCAGCAAGTCCGACATCGACGAACGCAAACTCGGCGAAACTTCGGCCATGCCGCCGGGCGTTGTGAAAACGACCGATGAGCTGCGCGACGTGATTGCGTACCTGTTGAGCAACCCATCCGACGATGCAAAGTGAAAGGACGGCAATGACACGATTGCGTCCATCGTCATTTCAAGACAGCCTAAAGCCAGTGAAACAGATGCCCCGAGAACGAGAGTACTTTCAACGTGGCTCACAAATTGGACACTGACATGGAATTTGACTTCGACTTCGATTTCCACAAGTCACCGGAGTACCAAAAGGCCATTGAATGGTATGGACCTTTCATTCGCGAAAACAATTTTCCAGATGACAAGCTCGCATACTGGAATCAGCTTCACGAGTACGCCAAGTTGCGTTACGAAGAAGTGGTTGAAGCTAGAAAGGTCATCGAGGAAAAAGCCGATTCGCTGCTCAAGTTCGTCGGCACAATAGCAGGAGCGTTGTTGGCATTCTTCAAAGTAACCGGAACATTGGACGCTTTGGGCTGGCGAGTCTACCCCGCGTTGTCATGCTTCGCTCTCTCTGCGATCTTCTGTCTTTTCGCACGCCGAACCGCCCCGTGGCCGTCACCAGCAGACATTCCCAAGTTAGCCAGATACAACTGTAATGAAGTCGAACTAATTGCCGTACTATCTGCTTCGCTTCATTGCAGCGTGGAAGGAGGCAAATGGGTGGTGAATGGAAAGGCTCGCGTCGTCCAGATTGCGACTTCTGTCGCAATCATGGGACTAGCTTGCCTTGCGCTACTCTTTGTTTGAACCTCGTGAGTAGCGGTTTGATAATCGGATCTTGTTCTCTGTTGTGGGAAGCGGTATCTCAATTCCGCCTTTTCCGGAGTTATGTACTGGACTGGATGTCGTGGGCGGTGGCAATTCACCCTTTTCGTTTGGTGTCGAGCCCGTTTTCGGTTGCTGTGAATCGGCCATTCGAGTCTTCTCCTAGTGCCCTGTCATGTCTCAGATTTGGGGTTGATTGACCGGGTTGAAATCGGAGAACCTCTGTTGAACAAGGAGGTTCTGATGAACAAGAAGTATA
>JAYUFI010000429.1:0-5412 GCA_043738805.1 Planctomycetaceae bacterium
TTTCGCATGATGCGTCGAGACATACCGGCTGATTGTTTGACCGAGCCCGAGATTCAACAGCCCCGAATATCCCGCGATCGAATTGATGAAGATCCACATGCCGTACTGAGCATCGCCGAGCACTCCCAACACCAACGGCATCAGGATCAGCCCAACGGCCAGCCCAATCACATGGTCGCCCCATGTGGCCAACAGGTTGATCGTGACTCGTTTCCGAAAGCCCATAACGATTTCCATTCCACCGACCAGCAGGCCGCTCGGCTGCTCATCTTCAAACCGCAAACACAGGCGATCCGCCTGTGCTTCGGCTCACGCAAACACAATCACGAACACGTTGAAGAACGCGAACACCATCACGCTGCAAACCGCCAAACGCATCAAATGCGAACGATCCCAGGACGTGACCAATCGCCGAGGCTCCAAGTGAATCGTCACCAAATTGGCATACGCGACTTGAACCCCCAACATCAGATAAGTCGAAACGATGTAAACGCGCGACAGCGATTGCAGACTCATCGTCCATCCGGCCAACATCGCCACGATGAAGGGATACAGCCGTTGCAACTCCGGATGAGTCAGCTTGTGTCGTTCGTGCCGCAACCGCCACAGCGTCATCGCTGGGAAGAAAAAACAGCCCAGGAACAACGTCCCACCGATCAGCCCCAATTCGACGAACGCATGAATGAAGGAGTTGTGCGCGACGAGCCCCGCATAGTCCTCGTACATCCCTTGCCCGACTCCGAACAGAATCGCCGGCGAGCGCAACGCAACCAGTCCGTCACGCCACAACATGATCCGCTCGTGCCCTGTGCCCCCTTCGCCGATGTCGATATTCGCTTGCCGTCCCGCGATCAACGGCAGCGCACACAGCCCCACGATTCCGAAAAGCAACGCCGCCTGCTTGCCGTATTTGCAAACGACCAGAATGAGAAAGCCAAGTCCCGCTGCCATCAGCCCGCCACGCGACTTCGTACAGAGCAAGCCCGTCGCCAAAATGGCCATCGGGATCAGCAGCGTGAAACGTGTCCCCTTCAGCTTTTCATCGAGCAAAAAATACGTGCAGACCACCCACGAAAACACGATGATCAAGCAGAGATCATTCGGGTCTTGAAAGATTCCTGTGCCGCGCATGCGGGTGTATTTCGTAGCCATATTGGCTTCATTGACCGCGCCGCTTTCCGAGATGTGAGTGATGAACTCGATGTCGATGGCCTCCAGATAATCGAGCACACACAAGCCGACCGTCACCGTGGCCGACAGCGCGAGAACCGCCAACAGCACGCGCATCCGCGAGACCGTGTCGGTCAGCGACACGATCAAACCGAACAGTAGCATCACCTTGAAGAAGTCCTTCGCACCACCCACCGCGCCACCGATATAGAAGCGAGCCAAGTGCGAGGCCATGATTGCGAACAACACGCCGAAGAGGCACAGCGTCGTCGGCTCTTGCTTCAAGTTGTCCCACGACAATCGCTTTTGCAGGCCACGAAATCCAAACAGCAGCGCCGAGGAAATGAAGGCGTCGTAAATCGGCAGCCCCATCAACGCCGGAACGATTTCTGCCGGTCGCACAATCATCGTCGCGCAACAACCCAACAGCATCGCGAACGCGATCTGCGAGGCAGCCGGACGATCCCAAGTACGATCCATGATGAGTTCTGCTGAGCAACCGGATGATTCCACAGCATCCCCGGCGCACACCGCGTGCGGAGGATGTTGCACTGCGGAAACATAGGTCGCTCATTTTCACTCGGCGGACGAATTGCCTCACCGGAGTTATCCCGCGACCAGCCCAGTCGGCACGACTGGCACGATCGATTCAATCGGAACATGGAAATGGCGAGGATGCCTCGACTTTGTAAAACGGTTTTCCAAACCGTTCTCTGACCACGCCGTCAACCTGCGCGAACGGTTTGAAAAACCGTTCTACGGAAGAACCGGCTGAGCGGGGCGGACCAAGTCTGTCGCCACGACGCAGACCTCTTGCCGATTGAATGCCAACTGCCGCGCGCGGACCTGACGATAGCCCCATGACCTGATCCGCTTGTTGAACAGTGGGATGTCCGACACTAATTCAGGGTTGGTCATTTTGAGAGTCAGCAACAGACCTTCGATGCGCACGTCGGGATGAGTCACGATCGCTTCAACCGTGTCGAGCGTGTACTTCGGTGCGACGTTGGCATCAGACGCCAGCCAACGAACCTGTTGAAACACGCTCCGCTTGACGTCCTTCGCCTTCGCACGAATGTGCGTGAAGTTGCGATGCCCTTGAACCAGCGGATCCATCTCGGCCGGATCAATTCCCGTTACCAAGCAACCGCGTTCCAACAACACCTGGCAAGAACCGCCCGGAGCACTGCCGATTTCGACACAACGATCGCCCGCGTTGATCGGCAGCTCAGACCACAGCAGCGACTCGGCCATCTTGAGATACGTCCGCGAGATCATGTCGTCCGGCGAACTCAGCTCCGGAACTCCGCCAGGCCAGCGCGTTTCCATGCTGCTCGCGCGATGCCAACCAAACCACCATTCGTTCGGTTCGACCACCACGCAATCCAAAACGCGATCGTCCTCTTGAGTATCCTCATTCAATGGCAAAGACCATTCCGTTCCGACATCTGGCTTGTGCTCCAGAATGAGATCACCGACCGCATCTGCGAGCGGGGTCACTCCCGGCTCAAAGCCAAAATCCCCCGGTAACTCACGATCGCGCTGCCAGACATGCAAATGTTTGAACTGCGGCAACACATTCGCTGGATAACGCTCGACGAACGGCGTCCAAAAATCGCGAGCCAACTGATGACCATCGGTCCCGACAGCCTTGCCCAGCGAAAAGCCCCAAGTTCGGACGAATGTCCCTCGCAGCTCAAACTTGCGATCACGAACCACATCGTCAGGAATTCGGAATGTCACAAACCCCGGTCGAGAAAACGCAAACCGAAAGTCCGCGTGTTTCCAAAGAACCTCGTTTTTGAGCGCCGCTTCGGCACCAATCTGACAAACCACAAACAAAAAATGAGAGGACATAACGTCAAACGCTTTCGAGACAAACGGCTTCGGGAACTCAATGAGGCAAACGGCAAAAAGTGGACCAGCCACTCCGAGGCTGTGAAGTCATTGGTTTTCAGCACAATGGCCGAAGTCTCACGACTTCGGCGACTTCGGGGAACTGATTTCGTGCCTGTTCCTGAGCGCATGAGAAAACCCAGTTCCGCTGGCAGCAGAACTGGGCCTTCGAGTTCGTCTCGTTCAAAATATCAATTCAACGACATCATCTGCAACAGGCGGGAGCCGCATTGCAGCATGTCGGAGCCGGGCTGCAACAAGTCGGAGCGGCCTGACAGCAGTTGGCTGCCGGAGCCGTGCAACAAGAGGAAGCACCTCCGGTGTTACACGTCGGGGCTGGTTGTGGGCAGCAAGTTTGAACTTGGATCTTTTTCTCCACCATCTTGCAGACGTTGACTTGAATCTCTTTCTCAACCTTGTGTGGCACCATGACGGTGAATTGCTGGTCATGCTCTTCCATCACTGGCTTGCAGCTAACAACGGTGCGGGTGGCGGTCTTCTTCTCTGGAACACAAACGGTGAATTGGACGTCACGGCTGCGAGTCTCGCACTTGTAGGTGCAAACTTTTTGAGTGCTGGTTCGCTGCTCTGGTTTGCAGACACTCACTTCGTACTCGTAAGGCTGATCTTCGCAAACGATCTTGTTGACGGTGACGTCAACTTGCTTCTGAATCACTTCCGGCACCCAAACTTTTTGAGTGCAGGTCGTCGTTTGTGGGCAGCAGGTCGGACGACCGCAAGCGTCGCAGCCTTGCACGAACGTTTGAACTTGAACTGGTCGATCTTCCCAGTGACCGCTGTGCTCGCAGACGGTTCGCTTTTCAGTGGTCGGAACGCACTTCGCAACCTTGCGAACGCCTTGACGCTTTTCAGTGCTCGGCACCATGACTGTGAACTCGGTCGTGACCTCTTTCCACTCCGGTACACTCACTTGGAACTGCTCTTGGCGAGTCCGGGATTCTTGCTTCCAGGCCGTGTATTCCTCGGTCACTTCTTTGGACTCTTGAACCATCTTGCAGGTTCTGACTTTCCGAGTCTGAGTTTCCGGGCGGCATTCCGTCACCCAGATCTTGCGAGTCTCAGTACTCATTTCCGGAACCAAAACGGTTCGCTCGACCATGCACGTTGCTGGAGCGCAGGCAGGCTGCGGACAGCATTGATCGGCCGACGCTCGGCTAATCGGGAGGACCAGGAGTCCGAGGGCCATGACGCTGGCCCACAATCGTTTCTTCATGTTGCTCTTCCTTTGAAACAAAACGGGCGGCTGATTGAGTGAATTCAAGGCGTCCTGCCCAGCCATCCAAAGCGGCAAAATGCCCCACACACGGGAAATTAAGCCAGCCGTCAGGAAGAGTGAAGTAACTAAATAGGAAAGCTGGGGGATTTGTTTGTTCTGATTTAGTCTGCGAAGCAGCCTGGATGTCTCGCTGCGTGGAGCTTTTCGGTTCTCATTGACCTACGGATCGGAGTCAATCAGCCGGAACGTGCTCGCCTTGAAGCCTGACGCGCGAGCGAAGGACTCGTTGCAACATTCCTTCACGCGCGCGTTAGGCTTCAAGAGCGCACGTTATCACGGAATCGTCGCGACGAGATCATCCACGAGCTTCAGCAGCGTCTCGTGAGTGAGATGCAGATCGACTTGATCGCGACCTGCTTGAGCGGGGTCAGCGTAGTATCGTCGGAGGAAGAAGCGTCCGGCGGACTGACACTGGAGGAGGATTTCGTAAAACCGCGCACCGCCAGTTCGTTGATCGGGCGACTTGGAACGAATCAGAACTTGCTGCGTCGTTGGATCGAATTCGAGTGGCCCCAAGTTTTCCAGCAGATAGGTGATCCGCTGCGATAGGTCATCGGCCCAGGCCTTGAGCGTGGCGAACGAGGCACCCGCCAGATGCGGCACGTCGATGCGGAGTTCACGAAACGCGCAGCTCAACGAATCGACTGTCGTGAAGTCGATCGACATGTCGAGCCCGTTGGTTGTGGGCAGCGTCACCGTTTGCGGTTGAGCCGTGTTCAAACCCACGAGTCGCGTTAGTTCTTGAGATAGCGAATCGCTCAAACTCATGTCACACCTCGATTGGCGGAATGTTGAGGAGTTGAGTCACTGCCGAAGAGTTGAGTCAACGAAAAACTTCACGCCATCAAATACCGGTCGGCGATCGTGTCCGACTTAACGAGTCCAATTTGGGACCGGCCGAAAATTCTGGAAATGTTCGTTCCGAGTAAGCTCATTCGAACGGCTTGTCACAGCGACCCGATGTCGCCCAACAGAAATAGCCAAATAGGCGAGCGGGGCGGCGTTAGCCCCCCGGTAATCCTTGACCTAACCGAGGGGCTGACGCCGCC
>JAYUFI010000430.1:0-5409 GCA_043738805.1 Planctomycetaceae bacterium
CCGCACGATCACCGCCTCGCGAACGTATCAGCTTTCGGCTCAACCCAACGCGACGAACGAGCGTGACGAGCAGAACTATTCGCGAGCGTTGCTCAAGCGACTCGACGCGGAAGTCCTCTTCGACGCCGTCTGCCAAGTGACCGGCGTCACCGAAAAGTTCAACGGCATGCCGGAGGGCTATCGAGCCATCCAATTGTGGGACAGCCAAGTCAGCCACTACTTCCTGAAGCTCTTCGGTCGCCCCGTTCGAGCGACCGCCTGCGAATGCGAGCGAGCCACAGAGCCGAGCGTGTCCCAAGTCCTCCACGTGCTGAATTCCCCGGAGTTGCAATCCAAACTCTCTCACGAAGCGGGCACGATCGCCCGGCTCGTGCGCCGCTACCCGTCCGATGACGCCGCTTTGGTCGATGAGTTATACCTCACCATCCTCAGCCGCCCTCCGACAGAAACCGACAAGTCCGTCGCCGTCAAATACCTGCAAGAGCACGCCTCACAACGCTGCAACGCCGCCGAAGATTTAGCGTGGAGTTTGCTCAATACTTTGGAGTTTGTGTTCAATCATTGATCCCACCTCAGCCCCACCAAACTAAGTCGGTGGAGCAAAACAGAGAGAGGAGTTTGATCGTGTCCTCATCCGCTCGATTCTGTGATGGCGTGAATCGCCGTGATTTGTTGAAGGTCGGTTGTGCGAGCACGCTGACCGGGATGCTCTCGCTGCCGGAGTTGTTGGCGGGACGGGCACGGGCAGCGGAATCGCGGGATAAGACGAAGGACGATGTGTCACTCATCATCCTGTTCCTCAAAGGGGGTCTGAGCACAATTGACACGCTCGATTTGAAGCCGGATGCACCGCCAGAATTTCGCGGGGAGTTCAACCCGATCAACACCAACGTGCCGGGGACGCAATTGTGCGAGCACTTGCCTCGGTTGGCGAAGCAAGCCCATCAGTACGCGTTGCTCCGGTCATTGACGCATCCGAACTCGGATCACGGCGGGGCGGATCACTACATGCTGACGGGCTATCAGCCGCTGCCGGGATTCAATCCGAATCTCGTGCCGAACAATCAGCGGCCGGCACATGGCTCGATCGTGTCGAAGGTGCTGGGACCGCGAGGGGCTGTGCCGCCGTACGTCTGCCTGCCGAAGATGCACCCGTCAGCCGGATCGGCTTACCTCGGTTCTGTCGCCGCGCCGTTCGTCGTTGAGGCGGACCCGAATGCTCCGAACTTCAGCGTGCCGGACCTCGTGCCGCCGGTCGTGGTGGACGGCACTCGCTTGAACGATCGCCGCAGCCTCATGCGGCAAGTCGATCGCTTCCAACAGTCGAACGAAGTGGCCGCCAACAGCAAGGCGCGCACGACCTCCGCTTTCCGTGACAAGGCGTTTGATTTGATCACTTCGCCCGCCACGAAAGCCGCGTTTGATATTCATTCCGAACCGGACAAGCTGCGCGATGAATACGGTCGGCATTCACTGGGGCAAAGCCTGTTGATGGCTCGGCGATTGATCGAAGCCGGAGTTCGTTGCGTCACCGTCGACCATTCCAACTGGGACACGCACAACGACAACTTCCGCGTGTTGAAAAATGAGCTTCTGCCACAGCTCGACACCGGACTGCCGAGGTTGCTGCGTGATCTGGCCGATCGATCGATGTTGAACAAAACGCTCGTCGTAGTGATGGGCGAGTTCGGTCGCACTCCGCGCGTCAACAACAACGCCGGTCGCGATCATTGGGGTCCGGCAAACTGCATCCTGCTCGCGGGAGGAGGCATTGCCGGGGGAGCTGTCGTCGGGGCCACGAATCCGAAGGGCGAGAAGCCCGCCGGTGATCCGCGCAGCCCCGAAGACCTCACCGCCACGATGTGTCATTGCCTGGGGATCGACCCCGATGTCGAGTTTCACACACCGGAAGGCCGCCCTGTGAAAGCGGTCAATAACGGCAAAGTGATCGGCGAGTTGTTGTCCTAGAGCACTTCCTAACCGTCCGGTCCCCTCTCCCCGGTACTCCGGGGAGAGGGGACCGGGAGAGGGCAGTGAGAGTCATACAGACATCCGAACGCGGAGTTTTAGAGACTGAACTATGACTGCACCATTCCTTTCGCACCGCTCTCAAGAATCGTTTGACATCGTGAATTGGCTGCCGCTGAAGGCCCCGCTCCCCAGAGGGGCGAGGGGATCGCTGCAGTTGTTTTGCGGCGTGATTTTCTTTGCGTTCGCCCTACTGCTCCCGACTCCCTCCTCTGCCGAAGTGCCGGGGACGGCCTACATCTTTCCGCTCGGCGGCCAGCGCGGCACGACGGTCAATGTTCGTATCGGCGGACACTTTCTCTACGAGAAGTCCGAATTCACTCTGATTGGCCCCGGCGTTGAAGCGAGTTCGCATGTGGAGCGGACCAAGACTCTGTGGTTGGAAGGACCGGTGATTCCTCAGCCGGCGTCGCAGCAGAAAGAGGATTACCCGAAGGACTACTCTGCCCAGATCAAGGTCGCGGCGAATGCTCCGACCGGACTGCGTTTCTGGTATTGCGCGACGTCGCAAGGGATCGCGCCGGGGATGCGGTTTGTCGTCGGCGACTTGCCGGAAGTGATTGAAGAGGAGATCAGCGGCACTCGCGCGGCGACTCCGGTAGCGTTGCCGGTAACGATCAACGGACGCATTTTCCCACGCGAAGACGTCGATGACTGGTCGTTCGCGGCGAAGAAGGGGCAAGTCATCACCTGCGAGGTCAACGCCGCGCGACTCGGTTCCGGATTGGATTCGCGGCTGGAAGTGCTCGATCCGCAGGGCCGAGTGATCGCCGAAAACGCCGACACGTTTGGACTCGATTCGTTCGTTCGCTTCACCGCGCCCGAAGACGGCACGTACCTCGTGCGGATTCACGACATTCGCTTCGAAGGTTTGCAGCATTACGTCTATCGCCTGACGATCTCCGCCGGAGCGTGGCTCGACCGCACGTATCCACTCGGCGGACGCCGCGGGACGACGGTGCCGCTGCAACTCTTCGGAGCGAATCTGCCCAGCGATCGAATGGATCTCGCCGTGCCTCCATTGAGCAACCCCTCCACGATTCCGGGCTTCATGGTGGTGCCGATGCTGCCGGAAAGCGGAACGGCGAACGTGCGATTTGAAACCGATGATCTCGCGGAACAACTCGAAGTGGAGCCGAACGACGAGCCGGCACAAGCCAACAAGGCCGAATTGCCGAGCGTACTTAACGGTCGCATCGAGCGGCCGGGTGATGTCGATCATTGGACGTTCGTCGGCAAGAAAGGGGATGCGTGGCAGTTCGATCTCCGCGCCAGCCGGCTCGGCTCGGCGCTTGATGGCGTGCTCACGCTGCTCGACGAAAAAGGACAGCAGGTCGCGACGGCAGATGACTTGGCGAACGGACAAACGGACGCGGTTCTCGCGGCGACCTTGTCGGCAGACGGCAACTACACGCTGAAAGTGGAAGACCGCATCAGTTCGCGCGGCGCGTCGGACTTTGCCTATCGCATTCGTATCGCTCGCGCGACGGATACCGTCCTGCGACTGGTTACGCCGCTGGATGCGGTCACCCTGCTGCGCGGCGGCGAGTTGCGAGTCAATGTGCTCGGCGAACGACCGCAGGGACTCGCGGATGAAATTGATTTGAACATCGAAGGGCTGCCGGAGGGTGTGACCGTCATCGGCAACAAGCTCGGCAAGGGACAAAACCAAGTTGATGTCGTGTTCAAAGCAGCGGACATGGCGAAGGTCGTGACGAGCCGTTTGCGAATCGTCGGCAAATGGAAGATCGGCGAGACCGAGCACTCCGCAGTGACAACGATTCAACGCCCGCTTGGCGAACCGGAATCGACCGAGCTGTTGCTGCGCGTCGGCGTGCCGACACCGTTCAAGCTCAAAGGTATCTTTGAAACGAAGTTCGCTCCGCGCGGCAGCGTGTTTGTTCGCCGATACCGCGTGGAGCGAAGCGGCTTCACGGGACTGCTGACGGTCGAAATGGCCGACCGGCAAGCGCGTCACCTGCAAGGTGTCACCGGGCCGAAGCTGACGATTCCTGCCGATGTATCGGAGTTCGATTACCCCGTCACGCTTCCGCCTTACATGGAGATCGGTCGCACGAGCCGCACCTGCGTCGCGCTCATCGGCGAGGTCGTCGATGCGGACGGCAGCAAACACATCGTCAGCCACACGTCGCAGAATCAAGACGATCAAACCATCGTGCTGGTCGATCCGAATCGGCTCAGTCTGGAAACTCGGCAACCGACCGTGCGCTTCATGCCCGGCTCGACAGTGCGAATTCCCGTTCGCGTCAGTCGCGGCACCGGTCTCCGCGGGGCAGCGCGCGTTGAGGTCACGATCCCCGAACAACTGCGCGGCCTCTCCGCCGATGCGATCGAATTGGCAGACGGTCAGTCGGCCGCCGAAGTCGTGCTGAAGCTCGACGCGACCGCTCAAATGCCGCAGTCAGCGATGTCCGTCAAACTGCGAGCGACCATGCTCGACGAACGCGGGTTACCCGTCGTTGATGAAGCGGACGTGCGGATAGTAGATGTGCCGTAAACAGCACAGGCGCGGCGGACTTGTAGGACGGGCACTCTTGCCCGTCGCTCGACGGGCAAAAGTGCCCGTCCTACGTTTCATGGAGCGATCGTTCTGACCGCCCGAATCAAGTCGTCCACCGGAGCCCAGTCCGCTGAGTGCCGACTACGATAGGCAAACCGAATCACGCCCGATCGGTCGATGACGAAGCTGCCGGGAAGTTGCATCGCGTCGCCACGAATGCGTCCGAATCCGTGCTTGAAGACCGACTTGATCGCTCGCCCCCACATCCCCGGACCCGCGACTTCCCATAAACTGCCGCGAGGGCATTGATAGGCTCGATAAGCGACTTGCTGCGGATCGCTCACGCAAAGGAACGGGAGGTCCAATTGTTGCTTGAACGAGGCCAACGCTTTCGGATCATCCATCGTGACGAGCACGACATCGGCTTCGGCGGCTTGAATCGCCGGGTACTCGTCACGCAAATCGGCCGCCTGAGTACGACAAAACGTGCAGCCAGAATGTCGCACAAAGACCAACACGATCGGTTGCCGCTGCCACTGATCTGATAAACGAATCGGTCGCTCGAACTCATCCGGCAATTCGACATCAACGGCCGCATCACCGACCGACAAAAGATTTGCTTGCTCCGAAAAGCTCCCCTCTTGTTGCAGCCATTCGCGGCCAGCACCCAGTGCTCGCAGCGGAATGAAGATTTTGGTGAGCGGCGAAGACGCAACCTCCATTTGAGCATACGCCAGCCAGCCCGTTCGCGACTCTTTGACGAGCCTCAACTGGCTCCACGGAACCAACAGCGACGGATGCCCGACGAAGACTGGCCACACGGCAAGATAGAGTCCCTCTGACGAAACTCGAATCGTCAC
>JAYUFI010000431.1:0-5408 GCA_043738805.1 Planctomycetaceae bacterium
CGTGCAGCACGGTCAGCCATGCCTCGCGAAACGACATTCGGTTCGGCACGAGATGTCGCCACTCGCCGGAGATCAGCGTGTAGCCGACATACGCCAGACCGTTGAGCGCGAAGCCCCACATGAAAAAGAAATGCCACGCCATCCCCTCGGCCAGCCGAGCGTTCAAGCCCAGCGCGTTGTAGAACCAGTCGGGAAAGAAATGGAACAACACGCGCCGGCCAAGTCGCACGTTGTAAACGTCGCTGGCCCAGTAGATCAGCAAGCCACTCCAGATCATGCCGCTGAGCAGCACGACGTTCAGCCAGTGCATCCAGCGAATCGGCCGCGGATGTTTGTGTTCGAGCTGTCGCATGATTCGACTTTCATCAAGCGGGACTCAGAAATGCGTGACGGTGCCGGCTGAAGTCGGCGACTCGCGAAGTGCGTCGTTCGCTCGACGGGATCTCAGAGCTTCGGCACCGTCACGCTTGGAACGCGACGAGCCATTACTTGCCGGCCATCTTGTCATCGCCCATTTTGCCATGATCCATCTTGCCGTCACCCATTTCGTCCATCGCGGACATCTTGCCGTCGGACATGCCCATCTTGTCGTTGCCGGTCGAGGACTGGCCGCAGCCGGTCACGAACACACAAACTCCCAACAGCAAACTGGCCGCAACGGCGGCGAACGTGAAGCTCTTCATGGAAACAATCTCCTCGCAAAAAGTAGGTGGTGGAAACGTGAAAGCCTGAGATTCAACTCAACGATTCCGACATCAAGACTCGGCCGGGCGAGTTGTCTGGTTCGCTACACTAGCGACAACACTCGGATGCCGGGATTCGTGGGCGGTTACAGATTTTGTGAGCGGCACGGCGCTAGCGCCGGTGAATTGTCGCGTGAGGTCGTACTCCTGGCCGATCTGTCATCGCCTGTCAGAGGCTACCCGAGAAGGTCAGTGGCGTAGACTTCCAGCCTGCGAAACTGCGGAAAACATGACAGGCTTCCAGCGCAATGGCACTTACTTTGATTTTCTTTGACACATCAGCGACTGGCACGAGTTTTGCGCCGGGCCTGCAGAGTTTCCAGAGAAGGAGATTCTGGCATGTCGATGGCTCAAAGGCAGGCGGAGATGCTTGCACAACAGGTGGTGCCGGCTGACGTTGCTCTCGAACGGCAGCGGGGACAACAGTTTTTCGCGCAGTTGATTGACGGTGACAAACTCATGCAGTTACAGCCGATGGGGCCGGCCGCAGTCTATGATGCGATGGTCACCTCTTGGCTCATAGTGCTGCAGAGACTGCACGGAGGGGCGACGCTGCAACAGACCGTCGCCAGTTTCATCGAGACTCGTGCGCTGCACACGAACGCCAAAGGACGGCTCGCCGAGGGGCGTTTGTCCGCGAACAGCGGAGCCTACTCGCGGGCTCGTACGCGATTGGAACTCTCCGTCCTTGAGCATCTTTCCAAGCATGTCTTTGATTCACTGGTGACAGCTTTGCTGCCGCCGGTGGGTGATCGTCGCGCCTTCATTTTGGATGGCACCACGATCCAATTGAGTCCCACGCCCGAGCTGAAGAAGGCGTTTCCTCCGGCCAGTAATCAGCATGGGGACAGCGTCTGGCCGATCGCGTTGCTGGTCGTCGCTCACGAACTGGAAAGCGGCTGTGCGCTGCGGCCTGAAGTCGGAGCCATGTATGGCCCCGAGGCCACCAGTGAGGTCGCTCTGACCAAGCAGATCTTGCCGAAATTGCCTGCGAACTCCGTGTTGTTGGCCGATCGGAATTTTGGCGTGTTCGCCATCGCTTGGGGGGCTCGACAAGCCGGACATGAACTCGTCTCACGACTGACCAGCCTCGTTTCAAGAAGCTTCTCAAGCGTGCCGTCAGCGACCCGGCCCCGCCGGACCTCCGGGTACGTCTCGCTGGAAGGTCGCCTGGGAACCCAGTCGCGACGATCGCCGTTCGCATCCCGAACTGCCTGCCGAGGCGAGCATCAATGTGTGGATCTATGAAATCCCGCGGGCTAACGGTGAGCGGTTATGGTTGCTCTCAACGCTGCGACTGGGGACGGAGGTGATCAGTCAGCTCTATTGGCATCGGCAACAAGTGGAGACGGACATCCGCGATGTAAAGGTGACGCTGAATACGGAACTGATTCCAGGGCAAAGCGAGTCGATGTTCGAGAAGGAATTGCTAACTTCGCTGGTGGCCTACAACTTGGTCGTCCAGGTGCGGCGACTGGCCGCACGAATCGCCGAAGTGCCACCACGACGGCTGAGCTTCAGCGGCGTGCTGACGCCCTGAAAGTGGTGCTGTTTCACCCGAGCGAATGGAACCCCACCGACTTTGCTGCCCGATTCGACCTAGCGCTACGAATCGCGAGCCAACACAAACTCCCGCACCGTCCCGGCCGCAGCTATCCCCGAAAAGCTCACATGCGAGGACGGAAATCCCCGAAAACAAGCACAAATTCAACTCGACCGACTAGGCCGTGTTGACATTCATTGCAGTCGTCACTGCAACCTGCTGTTGAGAAACGAGTTGCGCCAGACACTCCCTGGCAGTGAAGTTCGTCGCAAGTTGTTACCAGGACGTTGGTTATGAAGTGAATGTCAACACGACCTAAAGTAAGTGCCATTGGGCTGGAAGCCTCACACCAAACGGAACTCACAGAACAATTCCCCGCACATATTGTCTCGGCATGGTTGGGAAACTCCGAACGTGTCGCCGCGCAGCATTACTTACAAGTGCTCGATTCCCACTTCCAAAAAGCGGCGCGCATTCCGGCACGCACTACGCCTGAAAGCGGTGTTTTTGAGACGCACCGAGTCACCGAGAATACGAAAACCCTCGGAAATTCGATGGTTCTCGCTTTGAAGCTGGGCGATGGAGGATTCGATTCCAGCCCCCCTCGAAAGCACCTTAATCAGTTTGCCTTGCAGCAACTTGTGTCTATTTGATTCGACCGACTCGAAATTAGGCGGTGCGGAATCCGGTGCAGTTGATGCAGAAACCGGCCACGACGATCCTCGCTTGGCTTGGTTGGTCAACGCTTGGCCGACTCTGATGCAATCAACGCGAGACGAAATCTGCCAGCTTGTACGATTCGCCCCGGCTTTTGTCTGACCGGGCACATCGTGACGGCTCTGGCCCGGTCGTCATGGTGTTACTTGATCAGGCCGGTGAAAGGTGATCTCCAATGAATAGTCAACAAGGTTCCCAGCGAGAGACGCAGCCCGACAACCACTATCCGGTCGAGTTTCTCGTCTTGGAAAGCGGTAAGGAACGCTGCGAAGTCGTGTTTCGATCCCCTGACGATGACGAAGCGGTTACGCAACACATCGGACTGCGACGGAATGGCGTGGACACTCAGTTGGCGGTGACGATCCCTCAAGAGTTCTGTACTCGCGTGGATGGATTCGCCGTCGGACTGAACAAGGATTTGCCCCTCAGTTTCCATCTTTTCTTGCAGGCCGCTGAAGCGGCTGCCGCGAGACATGGCGAAGCTACCGGGGAGACCGTAGACGTCGAGCCGGCCGTCGCGTTCATAGTGCCGCAGTCAGCGTTGAGTCCTCTTCGTTCGTTGGAAAAGAAAGTTCTTGATTCCGATCAACTGCAAAGATCGCGAGAGCCTGTTGTGGCGGTTACCCCAGTTTGATGACGACCGAGGCTCAGCCCTTTCTTTTTGGGGAGGGCTGGGCCATTTCTGGAAAGCCCCCCTGGCATGGTCACGATCCAAGAACTCGTACTGCTCATGATGTCGCAGGCGAACAATCACAGTCCATTCGGTTCGACTGAATCGGAGGAATCAACGCTTCACGACATGCTTGCTGCAAACGGTGTGATTTCCCTAGCCGAAGTGGTGAACGAGTTTTGTTGCAGTGAAGGCCCCATATCGATGTTTCTCCGAAACAGTCCCGGTATGGAACGGCGAGAACAAAACGAGGGCATTAACTCCACGGATGGTGACCGATCGTGGGTCTACGACATTTGCGACGTTATCAAGGCGGTGATGCAATCGCTCGCCGATTGGGGCAAGGCAGTCGACGAATCGAATCGCGACCTCGCAAAATACAACGGAGTCATCGCGACGGCGATCGCGCAAGCGGACTTGAAAAAGGTCCAAATGCAAATCAAGACCGGCAACGAAACACAGGGAACCGCCGGAGCATTGGCCGACGCGGTTGGCGAGAACGCCGAAAGCAATCAGCAGTTCGAGTCGGCATGGGGAGACATCGGCAACGCGGCCTCGATGCGACGCGTGAAGATCGAAACGACGCTTAACGGCACCTTGGAATTGTGCGGCTATCTCAAGTTGCTCGAAGAGATCGCCGCTGTCGCTCGATACCTCTCCGGCAAGGGCAAGGAGGACAAGGGAGCCGGAATTCAGCAGATGATTGAAGATCGTCTGAATTCCAAGGCGTGGCGTGAAAGCCGCCGCGAGGCACCAGGGCGAGACAGAGACAATCCGCCGCAAAACCCTCTACCTCTCGGCGGGCCAGTCGCACACATGGAGCGGGTTCGCGGCCAGGCCGAACCATTGAAGGCGATCGGCGATATTCCAGTCGCGAGACTGTGCTTTCCTAAGACGAAGACAACCTCTCGCATTGTGTGACGGACATTGACCGAAGTGTGCGGAAAAGCGATCTCGAGTTGTTGGCTCACTTCAGATTCCAGATTCGGATTGAATCGTTTTCATAACGACCGGCGATACGTTTGCCGTCCGATGAAATCGCGACGGACATTACAGACGATCTGTCTTCAATCAGCGTTTCTGCGAGTTGTGACGTCTCCAAATTCCAAACCTTAATCCGGTGGTCGAGACTCGCAGTCACAGCGATCCGTTTGGATTCCGATGCGTCGACTGCGGTGATGGCAGCTTCGTGCCGATCACCAAATTCGACTAGCTTGAGAGTGTTGATGTTGAGCAATCGCAGCAAGCCATCACCGGTTCCGACGGCAATAACATCCGAATTGCGGTCATCGCCAGGAAGGAATTTGGATTTAATTTCACCGCGTTTGTCGGTGAGCGTGTAAACCTTCTTGCGAGCCTCAATGTCCCACACGCTCACGAATTCTCTGTTGGCGTGAACGAATCGTTTTGAGTCATGGCACAGGTGGAGGCTGCCTTCGCGTAAATCCTCCAGCGAGGTTTCTCCGTCATACATTTTTTCGACGCTTCCGGTCTGAAACTCAACTACCTGCCACACGCCATCTTGACCGACCAGCAACTTGTCGTTTTTTGATGCTGCAACCTGCGCGGACCGGTTGCCGGTATTTTTTGGCAATCGCACTGTCCAGCGTTCCTTGCCGCTGGGAATATCAACCGCCCTTAGTGCCATTGGTGCTCCGAAATCATCAAGGTGTCCAACAACCGCGAGCATCTTCCCATCAGATGAGAATGCAACTCCTGATGGCTTCTTAAGGAC
>JAYUFI010000432.1:0-2039 GCA_043738805.1 Planctomycetaceae bacterium
GGAGTGACGACCGTCGTCGCGAAGTTGCTCAACCTCACGCAGCCGGACAAAGCGTATTTCGGACAAAAGGACTTTCAGCAGCAAGCGGTCATTCGGCGCATGTGCCGCGACCTCGACATACCGACAGAAATCATCACTTGCCCGACGTTGCGAGACCCGGATGGTTTGGCAATGAGTAGTCGCAACGTTTATCTCAGCCCAGCAGAACGAGCGTCAGGATTGTCTTTGTCTCGCGCGTTGTTACTAGCTCGCGAGAAAGTCCGATCCGGCGAGACAGACCTCAACGCAATTCGTCTGGCCCTGCGAGCCGAAATGGAACAGACTCCCGGCGTCAGCGTCGACTACGCGACGATTGCTGATCCGGAAAGTTTGGTGGAACTGATCGAGATCGCCCCGCGCATGGTGGCGTTGGTGGCGGCTCGCGTCGGGCCGACTCGGTTGATCGACAACATGCTGATTCCGTGACCTGATTCGTGACAAAGGATTGAAGCTCATGCGGCCTGTTTTGTTCCGCATTCCACTGGATGGAACACTCAACCTCGGCCTGCTGGGGAAGCTGCCGGTCTTGGGGTTCGGATTGCTGTTGGGCGTTTGGTTCGCCATTGGGTTGTTCATTTGGTTTCGCTCACGGCGAGTCGAGCAGACGGCAATCGTTCCGGGTGACATTCTCACGTATGGCTTGATCGGCACAGCGATCGTTGTTGCACCGAGGTTCGTCGATTCGATTCCGATTTTTGGATACGGCGTGATGATGTGCTTGGGGTTTGTTTCGGCCACGATGCTGGCCAACATGCGGGCGACAAAAGCGGGATTCGCTCCGGAAACGATTTGGGATTTGACGTTTTGGTTTTTGATTTCCGGTGTCGGTGGCGCGCGGTTGTTCTATCTCCTCCAGCATGGAGGCAATGTCTTCACGCGATGCCAGACGGCTGGTGACTATTTGGTTGCGGCGATCAATCTGCCAGACGGTGGTTTAGTTTTTTATGGCGGCTTGATTGCCGGTGCGGTGGCTTACGGTTGGTTCTGCCATCGCCGCAAGCTCCCGGCATGGAAGCTCGGCGACATCTTGGTGCCGTCGGTTTTCCTGGGCATCGCCTGTGGGCGTGTCGGCTGTTTTTTGTATGGCTGCTGTTATGGAGATCGCTGCGATCTGCCGTGGGGCGTCGAGTTTCCGAAGTTTATGGAACTTGGCAAAGCGATTGCTCCGGACCAATTCAGCGTGCCGTTCAAGTCCCAGCTCGATCGCGGCTTCATCACCGAAGATGCGATCGCCACTTTGCGAATTCATCCGACGCAGCTTTACAGTGCGATCGACGGACTGCTGCTGTGCCTGTTGACGCTTGCGTACTATCCGGTGCGTGGCCGTGATGGCTCGGTGATCGCGTTGGGACTGCTGACGTATCCGATCACGCGGTTCTTAATCGAGCGTTTGCGTGGTGACGAAATGGGGCAATTCGGGACGTCGTTGACGATCGCTCAATGGATCAGCCTGGCGATGTTCGCGGGCGGAATCGCGTTGGCGATCAGTCGGCCCCCCGTTTTGAAACGTGCGACCGGTTGATTGCTGACGCGGTGAATGCGATCCTGCCTCCCGTTGCCAAACGATAAACCGCCTCAGCGAAATTGATTCATCTTGGACGAACCGCAAACCGCTCGCAGTGACCAAGACCTGATCGCTGCCTCGCTGGCACGCGACACCGCTGCGTTTGGTGAGTTAGTCGCGCGTTACCAAAATCGGCTGTATCACTCGTTGGTGCATGTCGTCGGTTCGGCGGAAGACGCGAAGGATGTGGCTCAAGAGGCATTCACGCTCGCGTTCAAAAAGCTGAGCACTTTTCGAGGCGACGCGCAATTTTATTCCTGGCTGTTCCGCATCGCGTTGAATGCCAGCGTCAATTTTCGTCGCAAGAATCGTTCGCTCGGTCAGTCCATCGAAGGGACGAAAGAACGGATCGGCAGCGAGCCGTCAGACGCTCGTGCTGACACCGCCCCCGAACAACCGCTCGAACAAGCCGAGCGTCAGCAGATCGTCCGCGCAG
>JAYUFI010000433.1:0-5402 GCA_043738805.1 Planctomycetaceae bacterium
GCTCCGATTCGCGCGGAGATCGACCGAGCGCCGCGAGACAGAGTTCATCAACAATCGCATCGTTTGTCGCCGCCGATTGAACGAGCCGAGCGACTCGACCAGTCACGCTCGCGACCTTCGCTTCGACCTCCGGAGCGTTCATCAGGTGCAGAGCTTGAGACATCGTTGGTTCGCTGGATCGACCACACTCGCACGGACTGGTCCGTTCGGGACGACCGAAGATTTCCAAAAAGTACGACGGTAGCCGATTGTCCCACAACTCGATGGCGCGAGTCCCTGGCGGCCGGCCCGGAAACGATTCCGCTTCGCCAGTCGCTCGGCAAATCGCATCGAGCAGCACTTCGGCTGGCAACCGCTTGACGTAATGGTGCGAAAAATTCTGCTCATCATCGCGATTCGTTGAGTTCGTGACGCTCGCCAATTGATACGTTCGTGAGTTCAGAATCAGCCGCATCAGCGATTTCAAATCGAACTTCGCGGCAACCGTCCGTTCGGCCAAATGAGCAAGCAGCGGTTCGTTCGTCGGCGGGTTCGTCGATCGAATATCGTCTTCCGGTTCGACCAGTCCTCGTCCGAGAAAATGTTTCCACAAGCGATTCGCCACGAGCTTCGCGAACCACGGGTTGTCAGCCGCAACGAGCCACTGTGCCAGCACTCGGCGCGGATCGCTCCCCGCCTCGGCAAACACCTCACCGTCGAGCGGTCGTGTCGGGACCAGCTTGTTCGACAACGGAATCCGAGTCTCTCGCACCCCCGCGTGATACACGAGCACTCGGCCCGGCGCGATCGGCTTCCGTTCCAGCCCGTTGAAGAAACCGGACAGCCCATAGAAATCATCCTGCGACCATTTTTCAAACGGGTGGTGATGACACTGAGCACACTCGATCCGCACGCCGAGAAACGCCTGACTGACGATCCGCGCGAGTTCTTCCGACGTCTCGACCGCGCGAAACAAATTTGCCGGACCGTTCGTGCCGGAGTTCCCCGTTGCCGTAATCAGCTCGGCGACCCATTGGTCATACGGCCGATTGCGAACGAACTGCTCCCGCAGCCAGCGATGCAATTCGTACGCGCCCCGCTCGCCCAACTTCTGACGATCGACCAACAGAATGTCAGACCAGACCAACGCCCAATAGTCGGCGTATTCGGGGCGTTCCAGAACACGATCAATCCACCGCGCCCGTTTGTCGGATCGTTGATCGGCGAGAAACTCGCGAGCATCTTCCGACGACGGCAACGTGCCGATCGTGTCGAGCCAGACACGCCGCAAGAACGTCGCGTCATCGGCCAATTCAGACGGAACGAGTTGCATCTTTCGCAGCTTGGCCAGCACGAGTTCGTCGACAGCATTCTGCGCCGGAAAGTCGAATGGCGCGGATTGAGCCGATCTCGGCAACTGCAACTGCACGCTCGCGACTTGCCCCATGTAATGCACGGTGATCGCCGCCTCACCCGGCACTTGTCCGGTGCGGACGATCCCGGCTCGATCGACTTCCGCAATGAGCGGCGCGTTCGAGGCATATCCCGCCGCTGCCGTCACATCGCGAACGCTGCCGTCGGAGTAATGAGCCGCCGCCAGAATCTGCTGCCGCGAAGCCACGTCCATCACGCGATCGTTCGGGCTGACGGAGAGACGGACTAACGCCGGCGATCCCTCTTGAGTGGACGGCGTCCCTTGCCGAATCCACGCTAGCAGCACGTCGTAATCGGGCGATCCAACTTTCACTCGTTGACCGCCGCCATGAGCCACGACTCCGGTTGCCTTCCCCAACAACAGACTCGTTTCGGGATTGCTCGCAAACAGCCGCCGACCACGCCCCTCTTTGACGAGCGCCTCGAAATCGGCTGCGGAATCAAACCCGAAGACCGACAGCTTGAATCCGTTTTGCCCCGAAGCTTTCCCATGACAGCCGCCGTTGTTGCAACCCAGCTTCGAGAACAACGGCAACAAATCATTCGTGAAGTCCACCGGCGGATACTCCGCGAAGTCGCGCACTCGCACGGGAACGACGGACTCTAATCCATCGCAGGTCACACGCAGTTGCGTCTCGCCATCGGCCACGCCGACGACAAGTCCGCCTTCAATGCGGATCACTTGCGAATGACTGCTTTCCAACCGCACGCGATGCGTGACATCAATCAGTCGCCCGTCGTCTTGCTCGGCAGTCACCAAGACTTGCTGAGTGCGGTTGGTCCCGCGCAACTCGATCATTACGGGTTCGACATGAATCTTCTTGATCAACAACGACTCGTCGGATCGACAGGGCACTGCGGCGATGAGCAGACAAACGCCAGCGAGCAATAACGCTCGCCAGCGCGACGCCAACACGACCAACCTGACTGCGGAAAACTGCTTCATTCGCCAATGGACCTCAGACATCAGGAACGCATCCGAACCTCGGCGGGACAGGGTGACAGCATAACGCTGCTCGATGGATGACAGAACGCAGAAAATTGATCTGACTGCGAATCCTGAACACGATCGCTTACGATCCCACTGCGGCGTTGGTGTTCTCAAATTATGTCAGTCCGGCCCGAAACGGAGTTCCTTTATGATTGCTGCGAGAGTGTTCATTGTTGTTTTGGCACTGGTTGTTTCCTTGGAGTTCGTTGCGACTGCGTCAGCTCAGTCGCGGCACTCAGGCATTGATCCAGACGGCTTCGACAAAGAAGTCCGAGTGCAAGACGACCTGTTCTTGCATGTAAACGGTCGCTGGCTGTTGCGGACGGAGATTCCGGCGGACAAATCGAACTACGGCTCGTTCAACAAATTGATCGACGAGGCGCAGCTCAACATCCGCGCGATCATCGAAGAGTCGGCGAAGAGTGCGACCGACGAGAACGGACGGAAGGTCGGCAACTTCTTCAACAGCTACATGAACGACACGCTGGTTGAGCAGTTGGGCTTGAAGCCGCTGCAAAGCGAGATCGAGAAGATTGAAAAGCTGGCCGACAAGAACGATGTCGTTCGGCACTTTGGATACAGCGAAACAATCGGCATCGGCGGCCCGATCGGGTTCTTTGTCGATCAGGATGACCGAGCTTCGACGCAGCATCTGGCCGGGATCATTCAGAGCGGCACGACGCTGCCGGATCGCGACTACTACCTGCAAGACGAGCCGAAGTACGTCAAAGCACGGAACGCTCTGAAGGCGTACATCGCCAAGCTGTTTCAGTTGAGCGGCAAGGCTCACGGCGATCAGGCGGCGGAAGCGATTCTGGAACTCGAAACGAAACTGGCGAAAGTGCAGTGGGATCGCACGACGCTGCGCGATGCGGAGAAACGCTACAACAAATATCAAGTCGGCAAGCTGAAAGAACTGACGCCGAACTTTGCCTGGCCGGTCTTCTTCGAGGCCGCCGGAGCGAAGGGGCTGACCGAACTCAACGTGGTCACGCCGAGCTATTTCGAGGGGCTCGAAAAGATCATCGCCGAGACGTCGGTCGAAACGTGGAAACAGTATTTGCACTTTCGCTTGATCGACTCCAGCGCGGGCTTGCTGCCGAAAGCGTTCGTCGAGGCGCACTTTGAATTGCACTCAAAGGAACTCGGCGGCATCCCCGAACAACAGCCGCGTTGGAAGCGAGCGGTCGATATGACAGCCGGCGGCGGCAGCAATCGCATGGGAGTGCTCGGCGAGGCGGTCGGGCAGTTGTATGTCCAAAAGCATTTCAAGCCGCAGGCGCGCGAGCGGATGAATCAACTCGTCGGCAATTTGCTCAAGGCGTTTGAACAGAGCATTCACGATCTCGCCTGGATGACCGACGCGACCAAGAAGCAGGCGCTGGTCAAACTCTCGAAGATCACGCCGAAGATCGGCTATCCGGAGAAGTGGCGGGATTACTCGAAGCTGACGCTCGCCGCCGATGACCTCGTCGGCAACATGCGACGCGCGGCGTTGTACGAGCATCAACGAATGCTCGATAAACTTGGCCAGCCGGTTGATCGCGGTGAGTGGGGGATGACTCCGCAAACGGTCAACGCCTACTACAACCCCGGCCTCAACGAGATCGTCTTCCCCGCTGCGATTTTGCAGCCGCCGTTCTTTGATGCGGACGCCGACGATGCGGTGAACTACGGCGGCATTGGTGCGGTCATCGGCCACGAAATCAGTCACGGCTTCGATGATCAGGGCTGCAAGTACGACGGCGATGGCAATCTGAAAAACTGGTGGACCGAGTCCGATCAAGCCGCGTTTGAAAAGCTCACCGGTAAACTGGTCGCTCAATACGAAGGTTACGAAGCGTTGCCGAGCAAGAAGGTCAACGGTCGTCTGACGCTGGGAGAGAACATCGCCGATCTGTCTGGAATGGCGATCGCCTTCAAGGCGTATCGTCTGTCATTAAACGGCAAGGAAGGACCAGTTCTCGACGGCTACACATCGAGCCAACGCTTCTTCGTCGGCTGGTCACAAATTTGGCGTCGCAAATACCGCGACTCCGAACTCGTCCGCCGATTGGTCACCGACCCGCACTCGCCGTCGCACTTCCGAGGCAACGGTCCGGTGACGAATCTCGACGCGTTCTATGAAGCGTTCAACGTCAAGCCGGGGGACAAGCTTTACAAACCGAAGGCAGAGCGGATTCAAATTTGGTAGAAGCGAGAACATCCGATGCGCTTGGGCGCTTTGTGGCATGGACATCACCTGCAGTCGATGAACGAACCTTGAATGTGACCGTCGTCGATCGGTGGTTGATACGGAATCGACCGACGCGGGGTCGTTCACGGCGTGTGCGGTTAAGTGAAGTCTCACGACTTCAGCGACGGTGGTTCATACACTCCGTCACCTTTCGATGGCACGCAGCCATCGGTACGTTCACGCTTGTGATCAGCCCACTGTGCGGAGACCAACTCGATGGACCCAGTCGATCTGTTGAAAAATCTCGTGGCGATTCCCAGCGTCAATCCGATGGGGCGAGACCTCACCGGGCCGGAGTTTTTTGAAGGGCGCGTCAGCGATTATCTCGAAGCGTTCTTTCGCAATCTCGGCGTGCAGTGGCAACGCATCGAAGTGGCTCCCGGTCGAGCGAACGTGATCGCGCGGATTGATGTTCCCGGCGCGAAGCGAACGGTGCTGCTGGACGCTCACGAAGACACCGTGCCGACCGACGGTTTCGCCGATCCGTTCAACCCGGTGATTCGTGACGGCAAACTTTTTGGTCGAGGAAGCTGCGACGTAAAAGGAGGCATGGCCGCGATGCTCTCCGCGTTCGCGCGGCTGGTTCGCGAGAAGCCGGCGGGAGCCTCCAACGTCATTATGTCTTGCACGTGCGATGAAGAATCGACATCACTCGGTGTAAACGATCTGACACAACTCTGGTCCGATCCGAAGCGAGCCGGTTCGCTGATCGAACGTCAGCCGGACATCGCGATCATCGCCGAGCCGACGCAACTGGACGTC
>JAYUFI010000434.1:0-2035 GCA_043738805.1 Planctomycetaceae bacterium
CCACCCCGGCGAGAACAGCCGATACCGGTTGATGCACAACGCCAAGTCCGTCAGCAACGCCGATTGATGCACGCCAAGTTCAGCCATGTGATTGCTCCGGGGTCGCCGAGTCGTAGAATTCACTGACCATCGCTTCAAATTCAACAAGCTCCGGAGCATCCAAAGTGGTCAGTTGCGAGATTTCGCGTCGGACCCAATCGAGATCCAATTGGCCGGCGTGTTTGGCCAAGAGGCCACGCACGTCTTCCTGATCCTGCGGTCGCCACGCGGTGAGCTTCAAAAGAATCAGACCTTCAACATCCGCGACTCGAACTCGCTGGTCATTGAGTGGGACTTCGGTCGCGCGGTCCAGCACATGTTGGAACTGCACGACAACCGGCTTGAGCCAGTCCACGCGGATGCGGCCTCGCCATGTGAGCTGAGTGATGCCCTGCGCCCATTCGCTCAGCAGAGATCGCAAGTCGAACTCGAAGCCTCGTTGTTGCAGATCCTCCAAGAGTCGCGGTAGTTCGAGTTGCGGAACGTCGAGCAACAGGTCGATATCGCGAGTGCTTCGTATACGCCCGCGAACCGACACCGCCAATCCGCCGATCAAGGCATAATTGGTCTTGTGCGTCCGCAGGACATCGACCAACTCTGACAAGACGTGGGAGAGACTGTCAGACTCGATCGGCTTCTGCGGCGACTCGTTGCCGCTGGAAAAGCTCACGCATGCACCTTTGCCATTCGGCCTCTCGACGAAGCCACAAAGGGTCTTGCGACCCAAAGACATCTTCCGCAGGGTTCATGGCCGACGCGGTCGCCAGCAGATCGCAAACTGCCTGCACACGCTCATCGGGCGTTAAATCTTGCTCGTCAACGAGCTGCCGCCGCAGTGATTCGACGCTCGATGGAAATTTCACAGGAAGCATGACTCAACCTCTTCAAAGCAACCACCAACACGAACACTCTACTGGCTCCTTCTGGACGAACTCAATGAGCAAGTTGTGATCTCCTCCCTGCGATCCGCGAAGCGGCGGGGCCGAAGAAGGACGTGGCTCGCAGGCGTTTCAGACGCCGTTCAGGATGAATGAACTTGGCAATGTTCGTTGTTGGGAATAATCTGCCTCGCGTCGTCGCTGATTCATTGCCCCCAGCTTCATCGCTTAGAAACGAAACAATGTCTGTTCAATCCGCACCAATCGCTGACGTCGAAGATCGCGCGTCTGAGCTACGTGCTTTTTATGATTTCGTGGGAGAAAAGCTCCGTCTGAGCGAATCGCGGCTGACGCCTGAGTCTGTTTTCGACGAATGGCAATCGCTGCATTCCGAGCACGACCAGGATGAGTTCAACGGCGATCAAGACGACTATGAGGCGATCAAAGAATCGCTCGACGCCATGCACGCTGGGGAGCCGGCAAAATCCCTGGAAGAATTTGAACGTGACTTCCGCGAACGTCATGGGCTGCCGCCACGATCATGAAGTATCAAGTCGGCCTTCAAGATCGAGCGGAATCGGATTCGAACCGCATTTACTTGTGGTTACGTTCGCGATCGGAAACCGGCGCGGGAAGTTGGTTTGCCGCGCTGCTGAGACGGCTCAAGAAATTGGAGTCGGACGCCCCAAGTTGTCCCCGCGCGAAAGAGGCCGACCGTTTTGCCGACGACCTCCGGGAAACCTATTTCAAAACTCGCCACGGGCGACGTTATCGCCTCGTCTTCACGATCATTGGAACCGAGGTCCGCGTGTTGAGAATTCGTGCCCCTGGGCAAAGGCTGTTGAGAGACGGCGGCCTGTGATCACAGCAACGCAGAAAGTCCTCGTCGTCTGGGGAGTCAAACACGTCGAGCACGAAATTCGGCGGTCCCTGAAAGACTTCGTCGCGCACTTCGCACTGTTTCTTCCGGCCATAGTTGACCATCGCCACCAAGCCGGGAACCTCCCATTCCTCGGCGGACAATTGGACTTTCGCCATCACGCACACATACCACCCCGGCGAGAACAGCCGATACCGGTTGATGCACAACGCCAAGTCCGTCAGCAACGCCGATTGAT
>JAYUFI010000435.1:0-37166 GCA_043738805.1 Planctomycetaceae bacterium
GGCAGTTTCCAAGCATGTCATCGCCGGCTACCTCGGCAACGCAACAGACCACTCGAAATTTCCCGAAACTTCGTATGACAAATTGTCGCCACGACAACGCGAGGTCTTGCAATTGATCGCCGAAGGACAATCCACCAAGCAGATGGCGGCGACGATGGGTTTAAGCGCGAAGACGATTGAGTCTCACCGAACTTTGTTGATGCGCCAGTTGGATATCCACGACATCGCCAGCTTGGTGCGGTACGCCCTCAACCGGGGCTTGGTGACTTCGGATTCGTAGCTCGGTTTTTCAAACCGGGCGATTCATCCTCTCGGATAACGACTCAACATGACTGACACCGTCTGGGCCGATGCACATGCGAAACTGGACCGACTCAAACACAACCTCGCGACGGTGATCGAAGGGAAAGCTCATTGCATCGACATCCTGACGATCGCTTTGCTCGCTGGCGGTTCGGTGTTGATGGAAGACGTGCCCGGAGTCGGCAAGACGACGTTGGCGAAGGCGCTCGCACGCTCCATCGACTTGAGCTTTCACCGCATTCAATTCACTCCCGATTTGCTTCCCGCCGACATTCTTGGTTCTTCGATTTACAACCCGAACGACGGCACGTTTTCGTTTCGCAAAGGTCCGATCTTCTGCCATGTTTTGCTGGCGGATGAAATTAATCGAGCATCGCCTCGAACACAGTCTGCGCTTCTGGAAGCGATGAGTGAATCGCAAGCGACGATCGAAGGCGAACGGCACATCCTGGCGGAGCCATTTATTGTGCTGGCCACGCAAAATCCCGTGGAATTTCATGGAACATATCCGTTGCCGGAAGCGCAACTCGATCGGTTTCTGGTGTTGCTCGATTTGGGCTATCCGGACATTGAAACCGAAATCGGAATCTTGTTTTCTCATCAAGAGACCGATCCGCTCGATAGCTTGCAGCCGGTTCTCGCGGGACATGAACTCGTGGCGTTGCAGCACGAAGTTCGCCATGTGCGCGTGGAGCCAACGGTCGCTCGATATATCGTGCAGATCGTGAATCAAACTCGGCATGAGCCACGCTTGAAGCTCGGTGTCAGTCCGCGCGGATCGTTGATGCTCTTTCGAGCGGCACAGGCAGCCGCATTTGCGAAGAGACGCAATTATGTTTTACCCGATGACGTGCAAGAACTGGCGAGCTACGTTCTGCCGCACCGCGTAATCCTGACACCGCAAACCAAATACGGCGGCGTCTCCAAAAGCGACGTGATCGCGGAGATCGTCAGGCGAGTTCCGGTCCCAACGTGAGAGCGATATCACGTGCTCGTACTTTGCCGCGCCAGTCGATAAATTTCTTGCCCACTTTGAAGTCACTTTCAATAGTTCCAAAGTCCATCAGCATCGAAGGAATCATCCATGAGTCAGCCGGTTAATGTTGCCATGATTGGCCTGGGGTTCGGGTCTGAGTTCATTCCCATTTATCAGGCTCATCCAGACGCCAACGTCTACGCCATCTGTCAACGCAATACAGAGAAGCTCAACAAAACTGGCGACCGCTTTGGCATTGAGAAACGCTTCACCGAATATAGTGAAGTGCTCAAAGACCCGAAGGTTGATTTCGTGCATATCAACAGCCCGATCTCCGAACACGCGAAGATGTCGATGCAGGCTCTCAAGGCCGGCAAGCATGTGATGTGTACCGTGCCGATGGCGACCACCATCGAAGACTGTCAGCAGATTTGCGAACTCGTGAAGTCCACCGGCCTGAAATACATGATGGCCGAGACCGTCGTTTACAGCCGCGAGTTCCTGTTCATCAAAGAGATGTACCAGAAGGGGGAACTGGGCAAGATTCAGCATCTCGCGGCGTCGCACCCGCAAGACATGGACGGCTGGCCGGACTACTGGGAGAAGATGATCCCGATGCACTACGCGACCCACGTCGTCAGTCCGTGCCTCGGTCTCGTCAACGGCCGAGCCGAATACGTTTCTTGTTTTGGTTCAGGTACCGTTCGCGACGACATCGCTCAGAAGAGCGGCAACAAATTCGCGGTCGAGTCGTGCCATATCAAAGTGAAGGATAGCGACGTGACCGCTCACATCTGGCGGTTCTTGTACGACGTCGCTCGGCAGTACCGCGAGAGCTTCGACGTGTACGGCACGAAACGCTCGTTTGAATGGACGCTGGTCGAACACGAACCGCACGTCATTCACACGGCCAAGAAACCAGAGCCAGAGATTCCGACCAAGGTCACGATCCCGGATTACGCTCACCTGCTGCCGGAACCGATCCGCAAATTCACTCAACCCGCGGAGATTCACGACTCCGGGCACCTCTCGTTCATCCAAGGGGGCGGCCACGGCGGTTCGCACCCGCACTTGGTCAACGAGTTCGTCTCGGCGTTGCGCGACAACCGCGACCCGTGGCCGAACGCGACGCTGTCCGCGAACTGGACCTGCGTCGGAATCTGTGCTCACCAGTCGGCGCTCAAAGGCGGCGAGATCGTCAAGCTGCCGGCATTCACGTTGGAGTAAGCGATGCGATCCATTGTGGGATTCGGACTCGTGTTGTTGTTGGCGAATCTCTGCTCGGCAGCAGAGTCGCTCATTCGCGTCGTCGTTTGGGACGAGCAACAACCGGCTCAGAAGCAGGCGTACGAAAACTTTCTCGGCAACGCGATCGCCGAGCATCTCGGCAAGCAGCCTGGGTTGAGGGTGATCTCGGCCAACATCAATCAACCAGAGAAGGGGCTGTCGGCGAGTCTGCTCGACAACACCGACGTGCTCGTGTGGTGGGGACATGTCCGGCACAACGACATCACGCCGGAGATGGCGAAGGACATCGTCTCGCGGATCAAGCGCGGGCAGTTGGCGTTCATCGGCTTGCACTCGGCTCACTGGTCCGCGCCCTTCATGGAAGCGATGAATGAACGGACTCGCGACGATGCTCGGCGACGTTATCCCGATCCAGAGAACGGGCCGCCGGTGAAGCTTGAATTCATCGCTCCCGAAGGCCGCTTCATCCCGACAGCGGATTCGATTCGTACCCCCGCGTTCTACGCAATGAAACGCGGAGCACAGCTCACCGTGCGAGTCGATCTGCCCAACTGCGTCTTCCCTTCGTACCGAGCCGACGGCAAGCCGAGCACTGTCAAAGTTCTGAAGCCGGATCATCCGATTGCAAACGGACTGCCCGCGTCGTTCGAGATTCCGCAAACCGAAATGTATGCCGATCCATTTCACGTCCCTGATGCGGACGAAGCTTTGTTTGAGGAAAGCTGGGTTGCGGGCGAGCGATTCCGCAGCGGCCTGATCTGGAAACTCGGCGAAGGCCGCGTCTTCTATTTCCGTCCGGGCCACGAAACGTATCCGATCTTCAAACAAGAACTGCCGCTGAAGATCATGGCCAACGCGGTGAGTTGGCTGGGATCGAATTTGAACAAGAAATAGGTTGGTGAGGCTGCCTTGTGGCACGACGCTTCGCGTTGTGAATCGCGCCGCGGGGCGTCGCGCCGCAATCGTTAGATCATGTCGCGAACAAATCCAAAGTGGTGCTGACACACCGCACCTCCAAGAAAGCCTGAGCCTCAATCCATGCAAACTCTTACGACCATTCCTGTATCTCGGAGAGCCGCATTGATTCGTGGCTTTGCCCTCTCTATTTTTCTGTGCTGCTCGATCGCCACCGCCGATGTCCCCAAGGCACCTGCGGGGCAGCGAGTCTTCTACACCGGCCACAGCTTTCACATGTTCGTGCCGTCGCACATCGACCAGCTTGTGAAGTCGGCGAACATTCAAGGACACAAGCAAGTCGGATCGCAGGGCATCGGTGCCTCGCGAGTCATCCAGCATTGGGACGTGTCCGACGACAAGAACAAAGCCAAAGCCGCACTGACCAACGGCGAAGTGGATGTCTTCACGATGGCCGCACATGTGCTGATTCCCGATCAAGGCATCACGAACTTCACCGAACTGGGCCTGAAGCACAATCCGAACCTCCGGCTGTATGTGCAAGGTTCGTGGTTTCCGTTTGATGTCCCCTCGCCGGAGAAGCGCATTAAAGACAACGCTCAGCGAGATGCCATGAAGATCGAAGATTTGCAAGCTGCGATTGATGAGTGGCGGATCAAGCTGGAGGCTCAAGTCGATGACCTCAACAAACAGTACGGCCAGCGAGCGGTCTTCATCGTGCCGGTCGGCGACGCCGTCGTGAAACTGCGAGCCTTGATCGTGGACGGCAAGTTTCCCGGCATCACGAATCAATCCAAACTGTTCCGCGATCCGATTGGCCACGGCAACGGTCAAGTGATGGCCTTGGCATCGTACTGCAACTTCGCCGCGATCTATCGCCTCAGCCCCGTCGGTCTGAAGCTCGCCGAGCGCGGTGTTGACGACGCTCAACACGCGATCTTGCAACAGGTCGCGTGGGAGACGGTGTCGAAGTATCAGTACTCGGGAGTCCCAATCGTGGCTCAAGAAACCAAGCCTCCGCAGGAGCAGCGTCGTGGAGCTCCCGGCGGATTTGGCGGGCCAATTGTGCTGAACCTCGACGACGTCCCGGCGTTTCCTGAGCCGCCCGCCGGATTCGATCGGAAGCGAGAGGATGTTTCCCACGGCAAGCTGGAGATGGTCGAGTACGACTCGAAGACGGTCGGCACGAAACGCAAGCTGCAGGTCTACACTCCGCCCGGCTATTCGCCGGAGAAGAAGTATCCCGTGCTCTATCTGTTGCACGGCATCGGCGGCGATGAGACGGAGTGGCAACGCTTCACACAGCCGGACGTGTTGCTCGACAACCTCATCGCCGATGTCAAGGCCGTCCCGATGATCGTCGTCATGCCGAACGGACGTGCTCAAAAGAATGACCGAGCCGAAGGTGATGCTTTCAAGTCGGCACCAGCGTTTGCCACGTTTGAACGCGACCTGCTCGATGACGTTATCCCAGCCATTGAGTCCCGCTACAGTACCGCCCCCGATCGCGAACACCGCGCTCTGGCCGGACTGTCGATGGGCGGAGGACAATCTCTGAACTTCGGACTGGCGCACCTCGACACGTTTGCTTGGGTCGGCGGATTCTCGTCAGCCCCGAACACCAAGAAGCCTGCGGAACTCATCCCCGATCCCGCTGCGGCCAAGAAACTGAAACTGCTTTGGCTTTCCTGCGGCACCAAGGATGGACTCTTCCGCATCAGCCAGGGATTCCACACGTTCCTGAAAGAGAACGAAATCCCGCACGTCTGGCATGTGACCGGTCGCGGTCACGATGCGCCGGAATGGAAGCAGGCGCTGTTCCACTTCGTACAGAAGGTTTTTCAGTGAAAATGAGCCAACACGCAAAGCCCGAATGAAGGATGTGTTGCAATGGCCGTTCCCGACTTTCAATCCATGATGCTGCCGCTGCTCGAAGCGATCGCTGACGGTGCCGAGCACTCAAATGCAGAGATCGCTGAGATCATTGCAGCGCGTCTTGGTGTCACGAATTCTGACCGCGAAATAATGCTTCCGAGCGGTCAACAAACCGTGTTTACAAATCGTGCCGCGTGGGCAAAGGCTTATCTGAAAAAGGCGGGTCTTTTGCAAAGCCCTAAACGAGGCACATTGCAACTCACGGCAAATGGAACGAAAGCCCTCTCGGAGAAACCGGATCGAATCAACATTCGATACCTTCGGAAATTTGAATCGTTTGAGAAGTTTCGATCTGCACCCGATGTCTCGGAAACGCCAGTTGTGAGCGATGACGTTGTGGCCGCAACTCCGGAAGAGTTGATCGACGCTGGCTACCAATCGTTGCGTGATGAGTTGATCGTGGAAATCATCGAGCAAGTGAAACGCTGCTCGCCGCAGTTCTTTGAACGGCTGGTCGTGAAGTTGCTGGTGGCGATGGGATATGGCGGTTCGTTGGAAGACGCCGGACAAGTCCTCGGTCGCAGCGGTGACGGCGGGATTGATGGGACGATCAAAGAGGACAAGCTCGGACTGGATGTGATCTGCATTCAGGCCAAGCGTTGGCAGGGCACCGTCGGTCGCCCCGTCGTGCAAGCCTTCGCCGGCAGCATGGAAGGCTTTCGTGCTCGGAAAGGTGTGTTGATCACGACGTCTACTTTTTCCAAAGACGCCGAGGACTACATCACTCGCATCGAACGGAAGATCGTGTTGGTCGATGGTCAGCGCATGGCCAAGTTGATGATCGCGCACAATGTCGGAGTCACCGTCATGCAAACCTACGAAATCAAACGCATCGACTCGGACTTCTTCGCGGAAGACGAATGATGGCCGCGAGTGTTTCTTACAGACTTAACGAAGGTTTCCAGAGAGAAAATAAAATGAACATGACACGATTAGTCCGATATGCCGCAGTTGTCTGCTTGCTTCATTGCGCTTCAATGTTCGCGCATGCGGCCGACTCAAAACCGCTCAAGCTGCTGTATCTCGGCGACAATGGGCACCATCAACCGCGTGCTCGGTTCGGGCAGTTGCAGCCGGTGCTGAAGGTTCGCGGGATTGAGCTGGAATACACCGATGTCGTCGGCGATCTGAATGCCGAGAAGCTCGCGAAGTTTGATGGGCTGGTGCTGTTTGCCAACATCGACAAGATCGAGGACGACCAAGCCAAGGCGCTGCTGGCCTACGTCGCCAGCGGCAAGGGATTCGTCCCGTTGCATTGCGCGAGTTATTGCTTTCGCAACAACGATGACATTGTCGCGCTGATGGGTGCTCAGTTTCAGCGGCACGGGACCGGGACGTTTCGAGTCGCGACGACCGAGGACGGCAAGTCGCATCCGCTGCTGAAAGGCTACAAAGGTTTCGAGAGTTTTGATGAGACCTACGTCCATACGAAGCACAACGAGAAGGATCGCGTCGTGCTGGAAACGCGGGCCGAGGGCGAAGGCCAAGAGCCTTGGACGTGGGTACGAACTCACGGCAAGGGGCGAGTCTTCTATACGGCTTGGGGACATGACGAACGAACGTGGGGCAATCTGGGTTTTCAAAATCTCGTTGAGCGGGGCATTCGCTGGGCGTGCAATGACGATGTCAGCAAAGTGCCGAGCTTCGGTGATCGGCCGGAGATGACCGCTCCGCGCAAAGACGCGAAGCCGTTTGAGTATGTCGATACGGTGATCCCGTTCTATCCGCCGAGCAAGCAGTGGGGCGCGATGGCCGAGCCGGTCAAGAAGCTGCAAAAGCCGCTGCCAGCCGAAGAGTCGATCAAGCACTTCATCACACCGGTTGGGTTCGCGGTTGAGCTGTATGCGGCTGATCCAGAGATCGGCAAGCCGCTCGCGATGAACTGGGATGAGCGGGGCCGGTTGTGGCTTTGCGAAACGCTCGACTATCCGAACGAACTGCAAGAACCGACGAAGGGCCGCGACCGCATCCGCATCTGCGAGGACACGGACGGCGACGGTAAGGCGGACAAGTTCACGATCTTCGCCGAAGGGCTGAGTATCCCGACCGCGATCGCGTTCTATCGCGGTGGAGCGATCGTGCAAGACGGGACGCAGACGGTTTATCTCAAGGACACTGATGGCGACGACAAGGCCGACGTCCGCAAAGTATTGATCTCCGGCTGGGCCTTGGGCGACACGCACGGCGGCGTCAGCAATTTTCAGTACGGCCTCGACAACTGGTACTACGGGATGCAGGGCTACAACAACTCGAAGCCCGTGTTCGATGACGGCAAGAAGACAGGTGAGTCGTTTCGGCAGGGGTTCTTTCGGTTTAAGGTCGAGGGTGAAGGTAGGGTGGGACAAGCTCGCATCGAGCGCCGGCCCACCACGGTCGATTCCAACTCGGATAGTGGGCCGGCGCTCGATACGAGCTTGTCCCATCCTACGGATGTTCGCGTCACCGAGGTTGAATTCCTCCGTTCCACGAACAACAACACCTGGGGCTTGGGCCTCAGCGAGGAAGGTCTAATTTTCGGTTCGACCGCGAACGGCAATCCGAGCGAATACATGCCGATTGCGAATCGCTACTACGAGAAAGTGCGCGGTTGGTCGAGCAGCGTGCTTAACGGTATCGCGGATCGGAACAAGATTGAGCCGTTCAGCGATAAGGTTCGGCAAGTCGATCATCACGGCGGTTTCACGGCTGCGGCGGGGCATGCGCTCTACACGGCGCGAAGCTGGCCGAAGGAGTATTGGAATCACACCGCGTTCGTCTGCGAGCCAACTGGCAAATTGGTTTCAACGTTTGTCATTCGTCCCGACGGAGCCGGTTTCCGCTCGAACAATCCCTGGAACATCCTGGCCAGCGACGACGAGTGGTCCGCTCCGATCATGGCGGAGGTCGGCCCAGACGGTCAGCTTTGGGTGATCGACTGGTACAACATCATCGTGCAGCACAACCCGACGCCGGCCGGCTACAAGACTGGCAAGGGGAACGCCTACGAGATTGATCTGCGCGACAAAAAACACGGCCGCATCTATCGAGTCGTTTGGAAGGGAAGTGAGGAAGCGAAGAGTGGGGGAACTGAGGCGATGACGCTTCCGCCGAATCCGAATCTTGCGGCGGTTGATGGTCAACTTGCGGCGCTGCAAAGCGGGAACATGCTGTGGCGGCGAAACGCTCAGCGGTTGTTGGTTGAGAATAAAAATGCGGACGTGTTGCAGCAGTTGATTGCCGCGATTCAAGATCACGCTCAGGACGAGATCGGACAGAACGCGGAAGTGGTTCATGCGCTGTGGACGTTGCATGGTCGCGGAGCGTTAAACGGCTCGAACCCGGATGCGAACAAGGCCTTGCTCGTGGCGCTCGATCATCCGTCGGCGGGAGTGCGACGCAACGTGCTCGCGGTGATGCCACGCAACGAACAGTTCAGCAAGGCGATTTTGAAATCGGGAGCGTTGCGAGTTCGTGATGCTCAAGTGCGACTCGCGGCGTTGTTGGCTCTGGCTGAGATGCCGTCGTCTGCTGAAGCGGCGGAAGCGATTCGAGTCGCGTTCGCGTCGATCGGCAGTGACGATCGTTGGCTGAACGACGCGCTCATCATGGCAGCGGCTCAGCATGACGTCCATTTTCTGAAGCTCGTTGCGAAGAACAGTGGAGCAAAATTGGCAAGCCCGCCGAGCAACGCCATGGCGATTATCAGCGAGCATTACGCGCGGTCGGCTCCGGTGGATTCGGTGGGTTTGATCATCGAGTTGCTGGCTGACGCTGAGCCGAAAGAAACCGCCGCAATCGCGACGGACGCGATCATTGCCGGCCTGTCGAAAGGCTGGCCGAAGGACAAGCCAGTGACTTTGTCGGCGACGGCAGAGAAGGGAATGGTCAAGCTTGTCACGACGGTTCCGTCATCTGCGCGCGGAGCACTCGTCAATCTGGCGACTCGGTGGGGCAGTAAGGCGCTAGAGGCTCACATCGGTGAGATCGCGAAGGGCTTTCGAACAGTCATGTCTGATGACAAAGCGAAGGAGACTGATCGGATTGTCGCAGCCAAGCAATTGGTCGAGTTTCAAAAGTTCGATCCGGCGGTCACCGCGGAAATCGCCAAGCTGATCACGCCCCGCACATCGGCGGAGTTGGCGAACGGACTCGTTGAAGCCATCGGGCTCAGCGAAGCTGCTGCGACTGGTGAGACCTTGATTGCCAGTTGGCCGACTCTCACTCCAACAGTCAGATTGACGGCAATGCGAGCGATGATCGCTAGAGCCGATTGGACAAAGTCACTCATCACGGCGATCGAAGCGGGACACATCGAACTCGGTGATCTGTCGCTCGAACAGAAGCAAGCGTTGGCAAATCATCCGGACAAGGAACTCGCCAAACGGATCAAGCCGTTGTTGGCGAAGGGAGGCGGTCTGCCGAATCCTGATCGGCAGAAAGTGATCGACGAACTCATGCCCGTGATCGAGAAGACCGGCGATGTCGCGAGCGGCAAAGCGGTCTTCAAGAAGACTTGTGCAAAGTGTCACACACACTCTGGCGAAGGAACCAAGATCGGTCCCGATCTGACCGGCATGGCTGTGCATCCGAAGCATGAATTGATCATTCACATTCTCGACCCCAGTCGCAGCGTCGAAGGGAACTTCCGCATCTACACCGTGCAGACCGACGACGGCAAAGTCTTCAACGGTTTGCTCGCATCAGAGAGCAAGACGGCGATTGAGTTGATCGATTCGGAAGCGAAGAAGCATACGATTCTGCGTGAAAACATCGAAGAATTGATCTCGTCCAAGAAGTCGCTGATGCCTGAAGGTGTGGAGAAGTTGCACACGCCGACTGAGCTGCGCGACTTGTTGGAATTCCTGACTCAGCGAGGCAAGTTCCTGCCGATTCCGTTGGACAAAGCGGCGACCGTTTCGACGGCGAAGCCGCTATTTCACGACGGCGAACATGATGAACAACGACTGCTCTTCCCCGATTGGAAGCCGAAGTTGTTCGAGGGGATTCCGTTCGTATTGGTCGATCCACAACAAGGCCGTGCGCTCAACGCGGTCATGCTTCACGGAACCAACGGTGACAAACCGCCGACCATGCCGAAGTCGGTCACGCTTCCCTGCAACTCAAACGCCAAAGCGATTCACTTCCTCGGCGGCATCAGCGGATGGGGTTGGCCGGCCAGTGAGAAGGGAACAACGTCAGTCACCGTACGACTCAAATACGCTGACGGTAAAACAGAAGATCACGCTTTGCTCAACGGCGAACACTTCGCTGACTACATCCGCCGAGTCGATGTACCGCAGTCGAAATTCGCGTTCGCACTGCGCGGTCAGCAACTTCGATTCTTCTCGGTCTTCCCCAAACGAACCGACAAGATCGAGACGATCGAACTCGTTAAAGGCAAGGATGTAACCTCGCCAGTGATCATGGCAGTGACGGTCGAAGGGCCGTAGAAATACGGTCAATCACGGCGTAAGCGGATTTTGGATTTGGAGGGTGGTGTGACCCAGAGGTTATCCATCACCGCCCTCTGTTTCAAAACAGGAGTTGACGATGTCGGCAGTTCCCAAACCACGTTAGTGATCACACAAGTGTCCGTGTTTCGCCATGAGATCTATCGTGGCGAAGTATTCGCGATGGCAGGTGCCACTGAGGCTCATAATCTGATCTCAGGCATATGACCTTATCTCTCCGAGAGCGACTGCGCAACAAGGGCTGCCGGGCCTACTCCGACGACGGGCGAGTCCAGGTGTCGATTGCCGCAGGCCACTCGCGGAGATTTGCTGCGATGTCGATTTCGCCTTGACGCAAGCAGGACCGAAACCGATTCGGTTTTGAAGTGGTGAAACTGTTTCTTGGAATTTTGAAATCGAGGTGTTTTGATGCGAACGTGCTCGTGGATTGTGACTTGTTGCTTGGTTGTCGCTGGATGTGGCTCGCCGGAGCGACCGAAGTATCCGGTGTCGCATGTGGTCGGGACGGTGACGCTGGATGGTCAGCCGCTGGAGAAGGGACGCTGCCAATTCAACCCCGTGGCACCGACACCGGGAGTGGCTGTTTCGGGCGATGTGATCAATGGCAAGTTTGAGATTGCTGATGTCCCGATCGGCAAGCACAAAGTGGTTTTTCAGGCATCCAAAGAAACCGGGAAGATGATTACGGACTACAGCCAACCGTATCCGGAAGTGGTGAATCTGATTCCGGAGTCTTATCGCGATGGAATTGACTCAACAGTCAGCGATGCGGAAACAAAGCCAACGTTTGAGCTGAAAATAAAGTAATGGGCCGTGTTTCTCGGAGTGACCGTTTGTCTGACTCAGAATTGTCGTTATTTTTGTGGATTCAGTTCTGTCGAAAGTGAGTAATTTGTATGTGTCCGAAAACGTCAGCGAATGTTCGCCGCGGTTTCACGTTGATTGAACTCTTGGTGGTGATCGCGATCATCGCAATTTTGATTGCGTTGCTGTTGCCAGCGGTGCAGCAAGCTCGCGAGGCGGCACGTCGCTCACAATGTAAAAACAATCTCAAGCAGATTGGCTTGGCGATGCACAACTACGCCGAGCGTGCCAGAATCCTGCCCTCTGGAACGCTACTCTGGCAAGGCTCCGTCTCGCGTGGTGTCGGCGGCTGGTACGACGATTTTTCTTGGACATCAATGATCGGCGTTGAATTGGATCAGACCGCTTGGTTCAAGAGTTTCAATTTCAATCTGACGTACAGCGATCCGGCCAATGACACGGCTCGACGTTTTAAGGTGCCGGTTTATGGGTGCCCCAGCGATGGTTTGAAGCCGAACGAATGGGCCAGTACGAATTGGGCTCGCCTCCGGACGAACTATGCCGCGAACTTTGGGAACACGAATATCGGACAACAGACCAGGTCAGGCGTGGCGTTTTTGGGGGCACCATTCAAACCTCAGAGAAGCAGCCGCCTCTCTGACATTCGTGATGGTTTGAGTTCGACGCTGCTCGTCGCGGAGATACTCACGACCGAGGACAACAATGGCGCATGGGGCGGTCCGATCAGTGATACCGGAGGTTCGATCGGTGGTATGGGGGTTACGGGGTGGTTTCCCCCCAACACACGCAACTATGACGAAGTCGTTCGCGTGTGTCCGCCGCCAGCACTATTGAACGGCATTCCCGGTTGCACAAACATCGGCGGAGTGGGGAGCGAGCACTTGCAAGTCTTGTCGTCGCGTAGCCGCCACAGTGGTGGAGTTCATGCGGCCATGTGTGACGGAGCGACGCGTTTCTTCAATAACTCGATCGACACTCAAGTCTGGCGCGCCCTCTCGTCGGCTCAAGGAAGAGAGTCGGTAAATGAATTCTGATCGATGAATCCTGCGGTTGATCGTCGGTGACGAGGAGGAACTCATGCCCAGCACGACGCTCGTTCGGATGCCCTCTTCGCGATGTGAGTTTGGAGTTGCCTCCATCGACATTACGCCGCCGGTGGGGATGTATCATCGGATGTGGGGCGCTGCGGTTCATGATCGCTCGACGGGCATTCATCGATCGTTGCGGGCGATGGTGGTTGTGATGCGACCGCTCGTGGGGCAGGTTTCTAACCTGCCTGATGAGGGTGCAATAGAAACCTGCCCTACGCAGACGGTACTCGTGTCGCTCGATCATTGCTTGCTGCGAGCGCCGGAAATGGAAGCGCTGCTCCGCGAAACGTGTCGGCTAACGGGGCTGAGCCGGTCGGAGTTGCTCGTCACTTTCACGCACACGCATTCGGCGGGCTATCTGTCGCGCGATCGTGCCGAGATGCCCGGCGGCGATTTGATCGGGCCGTATCTCGACGGTCTGCCGAGCAAGATTGCGGAGGCGTTTTGCGCGGCTGAATCGAACGTGCAACGGGTGATGCTGACCTATGGCTCAACAACGTGTGAGATGGGTTGCCATCGCGATTATTTTGATGATGCACGTGGGCATTTTGTGTGTGGCTTCAATCCCGATGCGGCTGAGCCGTTGCCGCTGAATGTCGTGCGTGTGACGGCAGACGTAGGACGGGCGGCTCGCCTGTCGGGCACAGGCGAGCCGCCTGTGCTACGAGCGACGATCGTGAATTATCCGTGTCACACGACGACGTTGGCTTGGGAGAACACGCTGGTCAGTCCCGATTACGTCGGTGCGTTGCGTGAGGTTGTCGAGCGTGAGACGAACGTGCCGTGTTTGTTCTTGCTCGCTCCTTGCGGTGATATCGGGCCGCGTGATGGGTTTGTCGGTGACACTTCGGTGGCCGATCGGAACGGTCGGCAAGTTGGCTTTGCGGCGTTGAGTGTTCTGGAAGGAATACCGCCGGCGGGGACGGATCACGTTTACGCTGGTCCGGTCTTTTCAGGAGCGACATTGGGGGCTTGGCAGCATCGCTCGTGGTCTGACGAACGAATGGCAAATACGGCGATCGCTCGCAAAACGCAGTTGTCGGTTTCGCTCCCCTACCTGTCGTCGCTGCCCAAACTCGCCGACGTCGAGCAGCGTCATTGTGAGTTGATCGTTGAAGAGCAAGCGGCCCGCGCAGTGGGACGACTCGATGAGGCTGCCGAGTTGCGAATCTTGGTCGAACGACAGATCCGCTTGCTGCATCGCATTCGACCGCTCCCGCAGGGCGAGGCCTATCCGTGTCCGGCATGGGCGTGGCAATGGGGCGATGCGTTTTGGATCGCGGCTGAAGGTGAGTCGTATCACTTCTTACAGTCAGAACTCGCTCGACGTTTTCCGCAGCGGCCGTTGATCGCGATCACGTTGGCGAACGGAACGAACTGCAGTTATCTCCCGACTCGTGAGGCGTATTCCAAATCGCAGCTTTATCAACCGGAGGTAGCACTCGTCGCTCCGGGGTCTTTGGAACAACTCACCGATGCGATCGGTCAGCAATTGGCGGAGTGGGACACGCTCTGATCAGGTGACTCAAACGGAGAAGTTTGTTGGGGAGAGATCAACGCAAAGACGCAAAGAACGCGAAGGGGCACAAAGAAATTAGGAAGATTGCCCTTTGCCCAAAACTTCATTTTCCAAGGATCATGGGAAATGAATTCATAGCGTACCTTCGCGTTCTTTGCGCCTTTGCGTTGAAAACCTCTCTGTGCGAGAAGTAAGCACGCCGTGCTAGTCGTTGACTTTTCCGGTTAGGCGGACTTTGTCGGCGTATTGCTGTCTCGAAACGCGTTGAATTTGAGAAACCTTGCCGACGGTAGCAGTCGTGCGGCGTGAGACTCGTTGGTCTGTGCGAGTCCGGAAGAATCCAGAGCTTTTCGCTCACGTGTCATCTCAACGCAGCTTACGCTAGTGCCACAACTCGGAGAACCAGATCGGCGTCGTAGGCGTCGACCGCCAGGATCAACCCCTCGCTTGGCGTTGTTGAATCAACACCCCTGAGGAAGCTTCCATGAAAACTTATCTGATGGGACTGCTGGCCGTGGCCGCAGCCCTCGCGACCAGTCCTGTTCAAGCGGGCGGGTATTGCGGAGCCGGCGGCTATGGCTGCTGTCCGACAAACGCCTGTCAGCCTTCGGCCTGTTACACCTCGTGTAAGGTCGAGCGGCAAACTTGTTTCAAGACGGTTTATGAAACGGTCTATGAGCCTCAACAAGTCACCTGTAACAAGACAGTCTATGAGACTGTTTGGGACGAACAGCAAGTCACCTGCAATCGAACGGTCGTCGAGACCGCCTATCGCGAGCAGTCCTATACGGTCTGTCGCCAGGTCACTGAGACCGCTGCACGAGAAGAACGCTACTCGGTGATGAAGCCGGTCTATGAGACTTGTGAACGTGATTGCAGTTACACAGTTTGCAAACCGGTTTGGGAAAACGGCGAGCGAGAAGTTCGCCGCACGGTTTCCCGACCGGTCTATGAAGACAGCGTCCGTGAATGCCGTCGTACGGTAATGCGACCGGTTGTCGAGACGGTCAATCGTGAAGTTTGCCACACCGTCATGCGTCCGGTTACTCGCTGCGCGACGGTTCCTCAAGTCTGCGGTCAGTGGGTTTGCAAGCAGGCCAACTACCAAACGCTGCCGACACCGAAATGGCAGTGCAATCCGTGCAGCAACATGCCATCGCTTTGCTGGCAACCGAATAGCGTGCCGATCACCTACCGAGTCTGGCAGACGCAGGTTGTGCAACGCCAAGTGAACTACACGACCTACGAGCCACAAGTTGTTCGCCAAATTTGTCCGCAACAGGTTTGCCGTTACGTCCCTCAAGAAGTGGTCGAGCAAATTCCGGTGAAGACCTGCCGTTGGATCAACGAGGAAGTGGTCGAAAAAATTCCTTACCGCACTTGCAAGTACGTCAACGAGACCGTCACCAAGAAGGTGCCGTATCAAACTTGCCGTTGGGTCCAAGAAGAGCACGTTCGCTCGGTCCCTGTCACCACTTGCAGGATGGTGCAAGAGACAAAGACTTGCCAGGTTCCTTACCAAGTCTGCAAACAAGTCCCTTACACGGTCACTCAGAAAGTGGCTCGCTGCGTGGCGAAGCAAGTCCCTGTGACTTACACGCAAAGCGTAGCTCGATCGGTGCCGAAGCAAGTCGCTTACGAAGTCTGCCGCATGGTGCCGGTTACGGTTTGCGATGCGACGCCAGCGAATTGCAGTTCGTGTGGAGTTGCTGCTCCGGTTGGTGAACCGCCCGTCGAAGTCCAAGAGCACAAAGCCGCGAAGCCAGTGATCGAACCGGCTCCACAACAAGAAGAACTGCCGAAGACCGAGCCCGCTGCTGGTCCGAAAGCCTGATTAGAAATTTGTAGGACGGGTACTCTTACCCGTCGGCAATTCGATGACGGGCAAGTGTGCCCGTCCTACAGAAGCCCGGCTTTCTCCGAAAAGCCGGGCTTTTGCTTTGAACACACGACCATTCACTCTCAAAAAGATTCTCCGAGTTCCCTCATGTTGCCAAAACGCGACCTATGTTTGCGGCATCATGATTTCTCTGTCACGTCCGCGAACACCTGCGATCGGCCTGCATCTTGGACCTCGTTTTGTGACGATGGTTCAAGTCTCCGGGCTGGCGGAGCGCGCGGAGATTACGGCACTCGCACAAGGGACGTTGCCGCTGCGAGGCGATCTGACCGACGCCCAATACGACGAGCAAGTCGCCGTCACGTTGAAGCTGATGGTCTCTGATCACGGCTTTCGAGGTCACAACGTCGTGAGCTGCGTCTCCGCCGATGACCTGCATTTGCAGAGCGTTCGTTTGCCGCAGTTGCCTGCCGAAGAATTACAGAAGGTCGTCCGTTGGGAAGCGGAAGAACGCTTGCCGTTTCCGGTGCAAAACGCCGAGTTGAGATATTTCTTGTCTGGCCAGATTCGACAAGACGCGAACGTCAAACAAGAGGTCATCTTGATGGCCTGCCAGCAGCCGGTGTTACAGCGTCATCTCAAAATTCTTGAAGCCGCGCACCTTGTTCCGCGCGCGATCGACGTTGAGCCATGCGCGGTCTTGCGCACCTTTCGCCATCACCAATCTGAGAGCACCGATCGCACGGCCTATCTCCATTTGGGCGACAACCTCACGACGGTCATCATCGCGGACGGCGATGCGATTTTGTTCTTGAAGTATGTCGGTACCGGCGGACGCGAGTTGGATCAGGCGATCGCCAAGCATTTGGAACTCGATTTGAATGAAGCTCAGCGCGTGCGTGCGACCGTGAACGCCGCTCCGGCTCTCGATTCGCAAAGCGACGTGCATCGGTCGGTGATCGAAGCGATTCGCCCGCAACTCGAATCACTCGCCTCCGAAGTCGAACTCTGCTTCCGTTATTTCATGGTGACGTTTCGCGGGCAAACGGTCTCGCGGCTCGTTGTGACCGGCAGCGAATCGAGTGCATGGCTGACGGAATACCTCGGCCAATCGCTCTCGTGTCCGGTCGAGACCGGCAATCCGTTTGCTGCGTTCTCGAAAGTGCCACAAGTCCCGGCATTACTCGAACGCTCCGGGCGATGGGCGGCGGCGACCGGACTCTCGTTAAGACCGCAGACGTGAAAATCCCAAACCCCAATGTCCAAAGCAATGACTGAATCTCAAATCTCAAATTTGAAATCGCAACCCCGACTGACTTCTAAACAAATGATTTCTGACCTCTGACTCCTAACCACAATCCCTCAACCCAAGCCTCATCCATCATGGTCCCGCAAATCGACTTTCTGCCGGCGACCTATCACGTGCAGCGTCAGCGAGAGCATAAGACGCTGTGGCGGCGGATGATGGTGTTGTTTTTTCTGTCGCTCGCAGTTCTCGGAACATCGCAGCAGCGATTGCTGCGGACAAAGCTCGAATCGAGACGTGATGAGCTTCGTGCTCGTGCGGAGGGACTTCAGCAATCGCTGCCCGTCGAAGCGAAGCTCGATCAGCAACTGAGTGATTTGGAAACGCGAACCCAACTGCTCACATCGCTCGAATTCCGCATCCCGACGACGCGACTGTTTGCCGCTTTAACGAAATCGTTGCCGGAGTTCGTCAGCTTGAGCGAGTGCCAAGCGGAGATCGGTTTGATCGAAGGGGCTGTTGCTGTAAACGTACCGTCGGCGATGCCGAATGCGAACAAAGAAAAATCTCCGCCGTTTGAAGCGGACCTCATCGAATTGAAGGCGGCGAGCGGTCGCACGACGATGATGCTCACGTTGACCGGCTTCGCACCGGATGACTCGGCGATCTCGCGTTATCTCGTGCAACTCAAACAGACCGGACTGTTTGAGCGAGTGACTCTCGCATTTTCCGGCCAGCATCGCGTTCGCGACGAAGCGTTGCGCACGTTTCAAGTTCGCGTGCAAGTCAAAAGCCCGGCGGCGCTATTCGATTCCTTGCCTGCAATCGCCAACGAACGAAGTGTCGCGACAAAGCGTCAAGCAAGTTCCGCGAATCTCACGGCAGCAAGCTCTCGCGGCTTAGAAGGAGTTGCACCATGAACGACTCCCTTCGTCGCGACAACTTGCTGACAATTGTTGGAACAACGTTGATCGTCGGCTTCTTTGTGATTGTCATCTATCTGCCCGGCGAGCGTGCGTGTCAGGCCGCGCGACGCGACATCGTGCAGGCCAATCGCACGATCGACGAGATGCCGCAGCGAATTCAACTCGCGTCCGAGCAACTTAAGCTCGTGAAAGTTCGCGAAGCCACGGTGCGACAGCGCGATCGTTTGCTCGATGACGAAAATTCGCTTCACGGCGTTCTGCAAAAAGTGGCCGACCTCGCGCGGAGTTCGGGACTGCAAGTCGATCGCACGCAGCCACTCAGTCCGATCACGCGCGAGACGTATCGCGTGATGCCGTTTCAGCTCATCGCCTCCGGAAACTTTCGTCGGATCGCCACGTTTCTGCGCGGGCTAGAAGCACAGCCGACGCTGTTTGCCGTCGAGCGTTTTTCACTGAAGAGTGAATCTGAGCAATCTGGCGAAGCCTTAAAAGCGGACATCACGTTCTCCGTCTTCGTAAAACGGGCAACCTTTGTGGATTCTGCCGAAAAGGGCGACAGACAGACTCAAACTCAAGCCGATGAATTCAAAACCGCAAGGAGCGACCGCGCTCAGGTTTCGTTTCAGCAATCGCCAGCAACTCAACCATGAAATTTCACGAACAACTTTTGAAAGACCTGAAAGCCAGCGCGCCGAAGTCGGCCATGCTCGGCCTGTTGTTGCTCATCGGTTTGTACTTCTGGGTGCCGCCGCTCGTTCGAGCGTTCGCCGGCTCGGAGACTGCGGCACCGGCATCAGCAACGGTAGCAAACAATTCCGCAATGACTTCATCAACAGGGACAAACTCGTCCGCTGATTCGCGCGGCCTGAACGTGAACTCAAACACGACGACAAACAAAAAGCCGCGCGACAGTGCGGCGATGATTCGTTTGCTCAAAGAGAGTCCGTTGTTTCAGCCCGCGAACACTGATGAGTTGCCGCCGAAACCATTCGGAGTCGATGCGGAACAATTTCCGTTGCCCGTCCTCTTTGCCGAAGAGGACGAAGCGAATGCTTCAAAAATGCCCGTTGTCGAAACGCCGAAGCTCATCGAAAAACTCGACGGCTTGATACTTAAGAGCACGATCGTCGGCGCACGTCGGCGAGCGGCCTTGATCAACAATCGGCTGTATCAAGAAGGCCAATCGGTTCCGTGGAAAACTCAGCAATTAAAACTGTCAGTCGTACAACGGAAGTCGGTCACGCTGACGGACGGCACGAACGAATGGCAATTGGTTTTAGAGGAGATCAGCGAGTCAGAAGGTGTGAGTTCAGAGTGATGCTCAACGATGAAAAAACATAGCTCGGTGACGTCGTATCGTGGCACGGTGCTCCGCGTCGTGAATCGCGCCGCGCCACAATCTTGCAGAAGTAGGATCGCCTTCGATGATCACCAAGTTAGGACGGGCACTTTGGCTCGTCGTCGGTTTTAGAAAAGATGGGCTTCGGAAAAGGCGGGCAAGAGTGCTCGTCCTAAAAACGATTTGACAGTCGGCTAGACATAGCCAGTCAGGGACGACAGGCGAGATGACGACAGCACCTCTCAAAACAGCAGCACGAGCGCTGAGCTTGGCCACGTTTGTCGTGGCCGGATTCGCGATATGGGTTGTCGGCCATCAAGCCTTCACACCTCACGACAATGCTCGACCGCAGACTGCGGCGGCATCCGATGAGGTCGTTGATTCATCGAGTCAGGCTCGTCCGCAACCGGCAATGTTGTCCGTACAGGCATCGCCCACAGAGGCCGCGACCAAGTCTGCTTCAAAGCCTGTTACGAAGTCTGTTCCGCAACAGGAAATCGACAAGCCATCGAATGAGATCGCTCGACGTAAGCCGCAAAAGCCCGCTCCTAAAACAGAAATCTTTTTTGAAGCAGAGCCGCTTCGAGTTGAAACAAACAATGTCGATGCTGTTCAACGAGCACCACTCATCCAGCCGCCACTCGGACGTGCTCCGGCACATGACGCTGATTTGCCGCGCATGACATCAACCACGTTGAAAACAATTGACGCAGAGGTCGTTGATGTTGATGAAGATGAACCGCCGCGCGATCTGCCAGTGCATCCCCGAAAACCAACCGTCTCTACTCAGCGAGCGAGCCGCAATGCGGCTGTCGGTCATGATTCTCAAAAGGTGATCGACGACGCAGCCTCTTCACGCCTTGAGTCACGTCTACTGACGATGCAGCGGCAGCTTGATCAATTTGCGCAAGCTCAAACGGATCAAAAAGCCGATGTGCTGCAACAAGCGAAAGAGCTTCAGGATCAACTGCTGCGTGAGCGTAACTCCGACAAGCTCGACCAACTGCTGCAAGACATCCAAGAAATGAAGGACTTGAAGGAGCAGCAGAGCAAGCAAAAAGTGGAACCGACTTCGCCTGTTCGCAAGCGAAACGATCCGTTTGAAGCGGAACCTCCCGCAGAAGAGCCTGCTCCTCGTTCGCGAGGCAACAACCCCGGTGTCCTGAAAGCCGAACCGGTCGCCGGGCACTCCGATAAGTTTTCGATCGAGTTCCAAGATGTTGACATCAGCAAAGCGATGGCCATGCTCGGTCAGCTTTCCGGCATGAATATCCTCATCGGCCGCGGCGTTTCCGGAATCGTCCCAACGGCGAACCTGCAAGACGTCACCGCTGAAGAGGCACTTGATGCGATCACCAAGTCGCTCAACTATGTTTATGAGAAAGACGGCAACATCGTCTTCATCTCGACGGCGGTGGACGCGATGCAGAGAAAACAGTCAGCTCGTAAAATGCTGACGAAAGTTTTTCGGCCGCGTTACGTCAGCGTGAAAGACCTGCAAGCGCTCGTCACACCGCTGCTGACGAAACCGGGCGGACTGATCGCCGTGACGACCCCTTCCGAAGTTGGACTTGAAGAATCAAAAACCAAAGGGGGCGGCAACAGCTTGTCGCAGACGGACGCATTGCTCGTCGTCGATTATCCGGAAGTGCTCGCTCAAGTTGACACGGTCATAACAGAGATTGATGTCCCGCCGTCACAAGTCGTGATCGAAGCGATGATCCTCAGCGTCAATCTGACGGAGACGATGAAGTTGGGAGTGAACTTCGCGTTGCTCGGCGGCAACAACAAGCAGTTGGTCACGTCGGGCAACGGAGCACAGATCTCCGGAAATGTGGGGTTCCCCAACAACACCGCTCCCGGCAAATCGGCGATCCTGCCAGCCGCCGGTGATTTCATCGCGAGTACCGCCGGTCTGAAGTACGGCTTCTTGACCGGCGACGTTGCCGGTTTTGTCGAAGCCTTGGAAACGCTGGCTGACACAAGCGTCGTCGCCTCGCCCAGCGTGCGCGTGCTCAACAAGCAACGAGCGGAACTGATCATCGGCAAGCGTTTGGGTTACACAACGACGACCTTCAACGGCACCCAGTCGATTCAGAACATCAACTTTCTGGAGGTCGGTACGAAGCTGATTCTGCGACCTTACGTGGCCGACGACGGACTCGTGCGCATGGAAATTCATCCCGAACGCTCCGACGGTGAAGTCGTTGACGGCCTCCCCAATTCACGCACAACGGAGGTCACCTCCAACGTCATGGTTCGTGACGGCACGACAATCGTGATCGGCGGTCTGATCGAAGAACAGGCGACGCAATCAACTTCGCGAGTCCCCGGACTTGGAGCATTGCCCGTCGTCGGCAACCTCTTCAAGACCAAGAGCAACAACACTCAACGCACCGAACTGATCGTGCTCCTCACCCCACGAGTCATTCACGAAGACGTCGCTGTGTGTGAAGGTCAAGAAGCTCAAGCCGAGAACGAGCGTCGCCACGAACAGTTTCGTAACAAGATGTCGAAGCTCGGTCGCACCAACTTGGCGAACATCGAATACGAACGAGCGGCTCGTAAGTTTGAAGAAGGTGATTATGACAAAGCTCGCTTCCACATCGAACAATCACTGCGACAGAATCGACTCGATGAAGACACTCTGCGTTTGAAGGACCAGATCGATTCGCAAATCGACGAACGTAACCGCTGGTTCCGCAAGCCGCGCCGCAAGCCTCCCGTGGAATATCATCGAACCCCGTCAGCAGCATCCGCAACGCCCTCGCCGCCAGCCGATGCGATCTTTGACCAAGAGTTCTCGATACCAACTCAAGCCCCCATCGCACCGACGCCCAATCAACCATTGTTGATTCCGCCAGTTCCTTCCGCCGCGCCGGATCGCTGAAGAATGGGACCAAAACAAGTTCCCGATGTCATGCCAGCACGACGCGCAAGCGAGTGGTTCAGGCCACACCACTCACATTGGCTGAAGCGGAAGCCAATTCCGGAATCTTCTGCGTGTCATCGGACGTATTGGGCGCAGTCGAGTGCGACTCTTTCGAGAATTCATTCAACTCCGCGTTGAAGATTTTCACGAGCGTGTGCAAGCAACACGCGACAATCGGGCCGATGAAAATTCCCCACAGGCCCATGACCTGCATGGCTCCGAAGACGCTGACGAACGCGAGCAACGGATGCAGGCTCGTGTCGTTTTGCAGGACGTAGGCTTTGATGACGTTGTCCATCGTGCCGATCACCGCGACGCCGACGATCGTCAGAAAGATCGCCGAGCCCCACGCACCTTGATACGCGAGCCACGCCGCGAACGGTCCCCAAACCATCCATGTTCCGGCAATCGGAATGAGCGAGGCGAATGTCGCGACGATGAACAGCAAGAAGAAGCTGTGAAATCCGACGAGGAACAACATCGCTGACGTCGCGGCTCCCTGAGCGATCGCCGACACCATCGTCGCCGTCACGACCGCTTGCATGACTCGGTTGAACTCGTGAATGAGTTGTCGTTGATACTCGACTTGAATTGGGATCAACTTCTCGGTCGCGGCCATCAACTCCGAGCCGTCACACAAAAAGTAATACAACGCGATCAGAAACATCGTCAGCCCGATCAGCAAACCGACGGCTGCCGAGAGCATTCCGAACGTCTTGCCCGTGAAATTCAAACCGCTGCTGGCGGCGAGGCCCAAACTCTTCATCGCCAGAACTTGCAGTTGCTCTCCGGCGTCTTCTTTGGCCTGCGATAAGCGTTGATCGAGGTCGTCAAGCGTTTGCTCACGCTTGATCTGTGCTTGTTTGAAACTCTCTTCATCAGACTCTTTGTTCGGCAACGGATCAATGCGATCGAGAACCGCTGTCGCCAGCTTGCGGACTTTTTCGTGGACCTCGGTTTCTGACAAACCATGTTCCTGCAACTTCTGGACGGCGGCGCTCAGCTTCGCTCCGTTCCCCGGTTTTGTCGTGACACTCAGCAATTGCATGGCAGCGGAAAAGATGCCGAAGACCAACGGCATAAACAACGCAAGTAGCACCGTGCTCGTCGTGGCTGCCGCCGCCCATTGTGGCTTTTGCTTGAACTTCTTCAGAAAGTAGCCGTTGAGCGGCTGACACCAGACCGCCGTCACCGCCGCTAAAAAAAGGGGCAACAAAAATGGAGCGATGATCTGATAGAAGGTGATTCCCAAAAAGACGATCAGAGTCGTTAAGATCGCCAGCGAAACGAGACGTGCCATTGAAGTCATGGAGCGAGTCTTTCATCGAAGCCTTAGCACAGGCAGTTCACCTGTCGCATATTTTTGTAACCACTTCTAGGCTCTGTCCCATAAATCCGTAGGACGGGCACTCCTGCCCGTCGAATCACCGTAAAATGACGGGCGGGAGTGCCCATCCTACGAGATCTCTACTATTTATCAGGACAGAGGCTAGCACGACACACCGGCGAGTGGTTCGGACCAATTTGATCCGCTCGGATTCCGTCAGAAAGGAAAATCATGGCCAGACGCTACATCATCTCGCTCACTGGAGCAAACCGCGTGGGGATCTTGGCGGCCGTGACCACCGCGCTTGATGAGCTGCGCGGAAACTTGTGGGAGGCAAACATCTCCGTGATGCCGCCGTTCTGCTCGATTTTGCTCACGGCAGATTTTCCAGAAGGACGGACGACCGACATCGTCTCCGATCATCTGCGTGACCTCTGCCGACCGTATGCCGTCGAAGTCCGCATCAGTGAGCCAGACGGCAACGGAACGCCACAGAGTCCGACCGCACTGACGCATCAATACATGCTGACGGTGCATGGCACAGACAAGCCGGGCATGTTGCGGTTGCTGTCGAACAAGCTCTCGGAACTCGGCATCGACATTCGCAATCTCTTCGCCGAACGTTGTGAAAAAGACGGCACGTTCGCGATGGAACTCGAACTGGCGGTCCCGGAGACGCTCGACATCCCTCACGCTCGCGATCAAGTGAGTACCCGTTGTCGAGAAGTCGGCCTCGAAGCCACGCTCGAACCTGCCGCTGAGTTCTTTGCTCGCTGCGGTCGCAATCTGCGTGACGCGGTTCGTGCCGAGACCCGATGACATCGACCGTTCGTTTAACCACTATGCCAACGGCGTACATGTGCCGTTGGCGTAGTGGTTAAACAGTTAGAAAGAAACAACTCATGTCGAACAACGATCTGTTTTCTGTCACCGATAAAGTCACGCTCGTTTCTGGCGGCAGTCGAGGGATCGGCAAAGCTCTGGCGAAAGGTTTCGCTGAGCGCGGGGCGAAAGTCATCATCACCGGTCGTGATGCGGAAACGCTCACACAAACGGCGGCTGAGTTATCGACTCCGACGAATCTCGTGACCGCGATCGTTTGCGATGTTGCGAAAGTGGAAGACATTCAACGTTGTGTCGCCGAGGTGACGCAGCAATTCGGGCGGATCGACGTGCTGCTGAACGTGGCCGGAGTCAACAAGCGGAAGCCGGCAGAGACATACACCGTTGAAGAATTCGATTTCATCATCGACATCAACTTGCGTGGCGCGTTTTGGATGGCGGTTGAAGTCGGCAAGGTGATGTTGTCACAAGGTTCCGGCTCGCAGATTCATATCGACTCGCTCAACACCGCGTCGCCGCTGAAGAACGTGACGCCCTATGCGATGACAAAGTTCGGAATCTCTGCGTTGTCGCGCGGCTTGGCCGTCGAATGGGGGCCGCGCGGAGTGCGAGTGAACGCGCTCGCTCCCGGCTTCATCCTGACGGACCTCACTCGCAAGTTGTGGTCTGATCCGACAATGGAAGCTTGGGGCCATGCGAATACTCCGCTGCGTCGGCTGGGCGAAGTAGACGACCTCATCGGAGCGGCAATCTTCCTCGCGGCGGATGCTTCGGCCTTCATGACGGGTCAAATCGTCCGCGTTGACGGCGGTTTCTCCGCCGGCATGGCGTGGCCGATTCCTGCGTAACGATGCCGGTTCTACGCGGTCAGCGGAGGCAAATCCCACGAGCGGCGGATTGTCGGCAGCTTGGGGCGAGTTGGCGAAATGGACCTCGCGGCATCAATTGAGTCGGCAGCGATCACCGTAAAGGCCGATGGCAGAAGGAAACCGCTGGTCGGATGGAGCCGCTCATCGTGTGCTTATTATTGAAATCGTCAATCGTTTTCCGACGCGACTCACGTCGCAGGCTATGCCTGTTGATGGTTGCGTTGTTCGGTCTCGCGCCGCTGGCAACAACGGCGGCAACTGCAATCGCGACGGAACCGGTCGTTCAATTGATTCCAGCGAGTTCATCGCAGAGCGGCTCAGCAGCGGTGTTGTTCGCCACGAACGACGAATCGTGGGTGCCCGCGTCTGCCTTCTGCGGAAAACGGCTGACTTCAAGATCGCGCTTCGTCGACCGTCAACCGACGTCCCATCGGTCCATCGCGAAACAACCGCTCTCAAATGATTTGTGGTTGAATGATCAAACTCCGGCCTGTTGTCCTTGTGTCTCGACGCTTTGTGCTGCGGATCAGTCGGACTCGTATGAAGCGGACGAAGACGAAGACTGCTGCTACGCGCCGATTTCTCTGCGAGACGATTTGCGACACTGTCCTTTCACAGTTTGGGATGACGCCAAAGCGATCGTGAATTGGAACAACACGTTGATTCTCGGTGCGGCAGCGGGGCTGGCGATTACGTTTCGTGAAGGGGACGCGAATCGCGAAGTGCGCGAATGGGTCAACAAGCATCCGCATCGTTGGGGGCACACCGGACATGTTCTGGGGCAGATCGGAAACTTTGAGTATCAGGCTCCGGTGCTGCTGGGAGTTTATGGCTATTCGGTGTGGGCTCAGGACGAGGAGTTACACAATGTGATGGGGACCATGATGAGCGCCTACACGATCACGGGAGTCAGCACGGTCATCCTGAAAGTGGCGGTCAACAGCAATCGTCCATCCAACACTTGGAACAACGGACACTACGGGTTCCCCTCGTATCACACGGCCAGCAGCTTCGCGATTGCGGCGGTCTTGGACGAGTACTACGGAAGCTATGTTGGTGTTCCTGCTTATCTGTTAGCGGGAGCAATTGGGTTCAGTCGGATCGACGAGAGGGACCACGACTTGTCCGATGTCGTCTTCGGTAGCGCGATGGGCTTCGTGATCGGCAAGGCGGTTGCCGGACGACATATCTGCGGCAACACTCGACTTAAGTTTTCCTCATATGTGCATCCGACCGACGGCACTCCGGGCGTCGCCTGCGAAGCGCGGTTCTGACGCGTGAGCGGAGGAATGATGCGATCAGCCCTTCGCGTTCGCGTTGTGCGGGCATGGCATCGAGAACTTATACCTCACGCGGTCTTGAATGAGATGTTTAACCACACGCCGTAGGCACGCGCGTTTCAAAACGCGCGTGCCTGCGGCGTGCGGTTAAACGATCGAGCAAAATATCGCATCGACGACTGTGCGAGGTATATTTCGACTTCGTTCCTCAATCGGCGTCTGGTGCAAACATTTCTGGTTCAATCGGAATCCACTGCGACGGGGGTTCGAGGTCGATCAACTCCTGAGTCAACACGAATAAGTAAAACCGAACGAGCGGACGCAGCATCGTATCGGGGTTTGTTTCGAGGATTCCGTTGAGTGTTTTCGCAGCAAGTCGTGACTTGCCACTTTCGAGTTGCATCATCGCGGTGTACCAGAGCAATTGAGTTTGCTCATCGCGCCAGCGGTAAAGTGAGTCGGCCAGCGTCGCAGTGTGATGTACGGGCCAGACATTTGAGGACCCCGCCACATGCAACGGCGATTGAACCAGGGGCAACGAGATCATCAGACTATTCATGACGGATTGTTGTCCGAATTCGATCTGTTGCTTCCATAATTCGATCGCTCGGTCGTATTCACCATGAGCTAAGCGGCTCCATGCCGCCGGAGTACGCCACGCGGCGAAATTGCTGGCCGATTCAAATTCAAATTGAGAATAGGCGGTCTCTAGTTGCCCGGACTCAAACAACATCAATCCACGAAGTGCTTGCGCGGGCGGAGACTCACGCACCGCGATCAAGTCTGTATCGAGCAATCGAAGAGCTTCTAACACGAAGCCACCTTGATAAACCTGCTGAGCTAACTCGATCGGCCGTGCGCCCCCTTCAATGGCTTTTTCGATTTGCTCGCGCAGCACTTCTTGACGGCTCGTCCATTGTTCTTTCAACGGAATCGCTCTGCGAAGCAGCTCTTCAACACGGGGATCATTGGCGTCTAAATTTTCGGTGAGTCGCTCAAATTCCGTGATCTCACGCAACCCCAGATCAAGCCGATTGAATCGCTGCAGGAGCGTCATGAAACCAAATCGCAGGCCGGAGTGATTCGGCTCCAACAGCACCGCTTGGTGATAGGCAGCTAATGCTTGATTGAAACGCAGTTCGTTCGGCGCGTTCACCCCGTGCTCGCGCAGGATGCTCGTTTCCAACTGCGACAAAAATGAGTAAGTCTCACCCAAAATTTGAAACGCCAGCGCTTGATCGGGAATTTCACCAAGCCCTTCGTTCGCTTTGCGAATCGCAAGCAACGCCATCGCCACTGCTGCTGGGTGCTCGATACTCAATTGACCGGCCGACGCGGCATTCAAATGCAACAGGAGATTCTCCGCCTCTTGCACCGAGTTGGGGATTCGCTTTTCGGGTGGCGAGAAATATCGCTGAAAGGCCGTTCGCGGACGTGGCCAATCACTGCGGGGCGATGCGAGCGGCACGTCGGCCTCAAACACGGACTTTCTAAAATCAATGCGGTGATCGGCCAGATATTTTTGGCCGTCCGCTGACGGTATCTGCTGACGATAAAATACAGCACACATCGCTCCCAAGTGCGTGAGCTGCCAATCGTGTGAAGTCAACAGTTTGAAGTACGTCACGGGTCGAACGCCGACCATGCGCGGAAGCACGTGGGTCAATCGAAACCGATCGAACGTCTGCTTCCAGAATTCGGCCTCAACAGAATCGTCCAGAGGCTGATTTGCCGTTTGAGAATTTTGCTTCGCTGTGGCCGACGAATCACCGCTCTTTGCCGGAACGTTGGGGGGTGCCAGCGAACGGCGAGTCCGATCGTGTAGGGCGAGCAAATCATCGTCACCAGCTCCCGCAAACACGGCCATGCGACTGTCAACGAACGGCTTCTGGTCCAACCAAATCAGAATATCTCCTTGTCGCGGAGTGAGATTAAACGGCCGGTCGTCGAGGGCATCCGCGACTGCGACTCGATAGTCGTCGATCATTGATCGGAGCGGCGTCGAAAGGCCCAGCCCGCTTCGCTTGCCATCGACCCCGAATAGCCATTGATTTACGGCCATTACCGCCAACACGAAGAAGGCACACACTGTGATCGCTCGGCCACCGCGCGTCAGCAGCAACTCTGTCGTGGCGATGGAATACGTTTGACGGCAGTTCGACTGATACCACTGCTGCCCATTCAACGTTGCAATCACACACGCCACGATGCTGGCCACCGCCAACTCATTGCTCGCGACACACGCCAGAATCGTCATGCCGACAAACAGCAGCACGTCACCCAGACTCGTTCTGCGAATATTCAAAATCATGGTTGCTGTCGCCGCCACCAGCAAGAAGACACCGCTCAACAGCGGCAGCGTCCACAGGCTCCAAATGGTCGGTGTCCACAAAGCGAATGCTCGCAATTCATCCGGTCCAGGAGTGAGGCCCACGTAACTGCGCAACGCGGGATACTCCGTGCCATACAGAGCGATCGGAGCCAATAACGCTTGCCAGCCAAACGGGTTCAACAAGCTTGCCGCAACGCATAACGCAAACACCCTCCAAAACGTCTTGCGCCTCGTACCGGAGAGACGTCCCCTATCACTGCCGCTCCCCAACGTTTCCCCAACACCCCACAGCAACAGAGCGAGCAGACCGAGGAACATGCGATTGTCGAGATTGCTCCACAACGCAAACGCAGGAACCAACCACCACAACGAAACAGATCGAGCAATTGGCGACGCGGCGATCGTCGAGTCGAGATCACTGGACGATTGCCGCCAGGACTGCAAACACCAAAGCAGCGCAGTCATGCCCAACAACGTCACTGTTTCTGGCTGCCCCGAAAACTGTGAATGACACGCCAATAGCGTCACCGTACCCAACACTGACCCCCACCATGTCGAGACATTCGCACGACTCGTCTTACCCAGCAACCACCACGTCAATGCCACGAGCCCCGCCGTCAGCAACGACAGCCCAATTCCTTCACCAACAGCGAACGCTCCGCTCGCGACCAGATCCCACAACCATGACAAATTGATCCAGCGATGCTCGGTTGCCGTTGCCGAGAAGACATCATTTGCGGGAGGCCAAAAACCATGAGCGGCCAAGAATTGTCCTGTCTTCACATGCAGCAATGTCGAAGACTCGACAATCTGTCGGCAGCCAATCAACAACGCCAACAAGATCACCGCCCACCGCAACATGAAGTCGCCACGAATCGCCTCATCTTCCACGATCTCCGGAGTCAGCGGTTCCCATTCTGGCAGACCGTCTTCCGTCATCTCGTCGGCAGTCGCATTTGCGCCCGCCGACCTATCCGCCGATGCAGATGCCAGCGGCAAATCACTCTTGGTTTCCTCAGGCTTTTGGTCTTCAGGTTTCGGCTCTTGGCTGGGTTCCGACACAATGATCCTCAACGTGGAAAGCAATGAATGAACGCAAGAATGAAAACAATCGGACTCATGCTAGCCGGGATGATTCCAGGTTGCATACCAGCTCGCAGCAACAGTTTTGAAGTTGCTCGATGGAACGTTGGCTAATCATGCCCATCCGAGATGCAGCCGTTAGCCGTTGCGATATACTCCGCCGCCAACCGTGCCGTTGGCCATTTCTTCACGATACTTCTCGCCTCGCAAAGGACAGCTCATGCGAATGATTTCTCGACGATCGACTTTGGGCCTGGTTTGTCTTGCCGCCGTTTTGGGATTTGTGGCTGCGGGAGCCAAAGACAAACCTGCTCCTGTAAAGCCGGGTGAGTTCACCACCGCGACCATCGACTTTGGCATCATTTGCAGTGATGTTGAACGCTCGGTTGACTTCTACACGCAAGCCGTCGGACTCACGGAGCTCGACGGCTTCGATGTCCCTGCTGACTTTGGTAAAGACTCCGGCCTGACGAACGATCAACCGTTTCACGTTCACGTGCTCGTCACGGGCGAAGGGGAAAAGGCCACGAAACTCAAGCTGATGGAATTCAAGAAAGCTCCCGGCAAGAAGGCCGACCAGTCGTTCATTCATTCGACGATCGGGATGCGCTACACGACGCTCTTTGTCAAAGACATCAACATCGCGAACATGCGCATGATCGCCTACGGCACCATGCCGCTCGGTAAAGGGCTTGTCGAAATCCCTGATGGCCGCTTCCTTGGTCTGTACAAAGACCCCGATGGCAACTTCCTCGAACTCGTCGGAGCCAAAGCTAAGAAGTGAAGTCGCGTGATCGTTGTTGTAGTTCGGTCAGAGACTGGCCACAACGACGATGCACGCTGAGACCGTCCGCTTTCACGATCGCCACGACAAGCCTGATGACCACAAGCCCGATGACGACATCTCGCACTTCTTCTCTGTCGAATTTGCCCACCGCTGGAACCTCTGGCACGATTGGCAAGGTCTATCTTGTTGGCGGCGGTCCCGGTGACCCTGGCCTGCTGACGTTGAAGGGTGCGGAGTGCCTTCGTCGAGCGGACCTGATCCTGTACGACGGGCTCGTCAATCCGATGCTGCTGCGGCACGGACATGCCTCCGTTGAACGAACGTGTCGTGCGGAAGGGCCGCTCGGGCGACTGTTGCCGCAGGATGAGATCAACCGGCGGCTGATCGAGGCCGCGCGGGCCGGTCAGACTGTCGTGAGACTCAAGGGGGGCGACCCGTTCATTTTTGGACGAGGCTCCGAAGAGGCAGCGGCGCTCGCGGCAGCGGGAATTCCGTTTGAGGTGGTTCCCGGTATCACGGCCGCGACGGCGGCGGCTGTTTATACCGGTATCTCGCTCACGCACCGAGACCATGCGTCGGCAGTCGCGTTCATCACCGGACACGAAGACCCGACCAAACCGGAGACCGCACTCGATTACGACTCGCTCGCCCACTTCCCCGGCACGCTCGTTTTTTACATGGGGCTGCATCGGCTGGAGGCGATCTCTTCGGCTCTCATCGCGGCGGGCAAACCCGCGCACACACCGGCTTGCGTCGTCTGCCGGGCGACTCAACCGTTGCAGCGGACGGTGACCGGCACGCTCAAAGACATCCCGCAACTCGCGCAGGCCGCCGGGTTACATCCGCCGTCGCTGGTGATCGTCGGCGACTGCGTGCAGGTCCGCGAGCAGGCGCGTTGGTTCGAGGATCGGCCGCTGTTCGGCCAGGTCATCGGCATCACGCGACCCGAGGACCAAGCGGACGATGCCGCGCTGAAAGCCTACGAACTCGGCGCGCTGCCGGTGATGCTCCCCACAATTGAGATCGCTCCGCCCGACGACTGGTCCGCCGTCGATGCCGTCCTACCGCGTCTGCATGAGTTCGACTGGATCGTCTTCACCAGTGCGAACGGAGTGCGAGGATTGCTCAACCGCCTCTGGCAGAGCGGCGGCGACGTGCGATCTTTGTCACAAGCCAAGCTCGCCTGCATCGGCCCCGCGACGGCCGCAGTTCTCGAAGAGTTCTCGTTGCGAGCCGACCTCGTCCCGACTGAGTACCGGGCTGAGTTGTTGGCCGCCACGCTCAAACCGTATGTTGCCGGACGACGAGTCTTATGGGCACGAGCCTCGCGCGGCCGCGACGTACTCCCCAAAGAATTGATCGCTGCGGGAGCCGTGCTGGAACAACTCGTCGTCTACCAGAACCGCGACGTGGCCGAGTTGCCTCGCGCGGAACTCGATCGGCTCGAACGAGGCGACCTCGACTGGATCGGCCTGTCGAGTCCCTCGATCGCCCGTTCGTTGGCCTGCCTGCTGACCCCCGCCGCCCGCGCGCATCTCGCCGTGAAAACAAAACTCGCCAGCATCAGCCCGGTCACGACCGCAGCGGCCCAAGCCGCCGGCCTGACCATCGCCGTCGAAGCGACCGAGTACACGTGGGATGGCTTGTTCCAGGCGATGATTGCCGAGTGACCCCGGTTTATTCATCGACGATGTCGATCCCCTCAGCTCGCAGGTTCGCGGCCAATTGCTCTGCTCGCCTTTTCCGCACGCTCGGTACGTTGCTGAGCTTGCTCCCGTGCGCGGAGGTCCAATTCGGAACGTTCTTCGGCCTCGCAGCGGCGGGTTTCGAGTTCCAGCATCGACAAGAAACGTTGGCCATCGGCGCGGAGTAGTCGCAGCTCATTGTCCTCACCCGTTTTAAACCGAATTCCCAATCGCGGGCTGACCCAGCCAGGCATGACCGGAATTGGGCGGAGCCGTCCTTCTTGACGAATCCAGCCGTCCCAAAGTCAGTCGTGGGGATCGAAGATGTAATACTCCTCAACGCCTCGTTCGTCGTAGAAGTTGAACTTGCGAGTCATCTCGCCAACCCGATTACCGGGCGACAAGACCTCGAAGATTACTTGCGGCGGGACATTTGTTTTCTTCCCACTGACGGTAGCAGCCGCGACCCCCTTTCGGGACACCGAACACAACCAAAGGTGTCGGGAGCCGTTCGTAGCGTGTTGTTTCCTTCGACCGGATACCAAAACAAGTCGGCGGCCACGAACACCTGCGGATCGTCGGCAAACTGAATTTCCAAGTTTCCCTTGATGGTGGTAATCGCCGTGTATTGCACTGCGTTTTCGGCCATCGGTTCTCCGTCCGTTTCGGGATAGAAGATGGGTTGTGACGGCTTGGCCAGCTTCGCGGAACTCATCGGAACACCCCTCATTCAAGACCATCGACTTCAGGGGACAATTCGCGGCGGCTAATATCTCGCAGCAACAATGTCTCAGACGAAAATCACAGAAATCAAATTCAGCGAACTGCACGCGAAGTTGTGGCCGGTTGGAGATGCAACACAATCGAAGTGGAGGCACTCGAACGCTTGATCCTGACCTTCGTCGTCCCAACGTCTTGGGACGTCAGCGGCGCAGAGGTCGACTTCGCATCGCCGAGTACCGACTCGTCATCCAGCAAACCAAAGCCGTCCACGAGCAGATCGACCAGTTCCTCCGTGAGTGCCAACAAGCCAAACCGATCGGGGCTGCGACGAAGTCGCTCGTGATTTCAGTTCAGCTTCAATCGAAAGTCATCCGCGCGAAACGAGTCACGGAGTGACTCTGAACTCATTCGTCGCCGAACTCGTGAATGTTCAGTTTTCCACGCGACGTCCGAAGTCTCACGACTTCAGTGACGAAAACGTCAGAGCGACTGGTCTACTTAGAAGGCTGAGGCCCCGGAGCCATACGCAACCAGCCTTCGATGCGGGTGGGGTCGTAACCGACAACAAAAGCGACCAACGACAAGGAACCTGCGAGCCGAGCATATTGCCCTGGTGTGCTGTCTTTGAACGGATCGTCCATTGCGGCGTACAGGCCAGCGACCAAGCAAAGATAGATCACGAAACCGCGCATCGTTGCCGACAACGGGTTCTCCTGTAGAAAGGCCAACTGTCGTTCCGGGAGCTTTTCGCGATCCGCATCCTCCATTGTGTGCAGCACGGCGTTACTGACGCAGCCACCCAGGAATCCAGCAGTCAGCGTCAGCATCGCCATGTTCGTTGGGCTGTAGCAAAAGAAGGCGGCGAGAAAGGCCCAAAGGACTGACGGTCCAGCCTTCGGCGGGGCTGCGGAATGCTTCAACGAAATGTCTGGCGAGCTCTTCAATGCAGTGTCCGCTTGAGTCTTCGGTGCGACCTCTGCTTGAGATTTTACCACTATGTCCGCTTGAGTCTTCGCGGAGGCAAGTGGTTGAGTTAATTCTTTGGCGGGGTCTTTCGTCGGTACGTCTGTCTGCGAAATTTTCATCACCTTGTTGTACAAGTCTTTGCCCGCATCCCCCAGTTGTTTCTTCATCGTGATGGGAGCCAGCACGATGCGATGCTCGATCGACTCCAAGAGCAACCCGACGGCGTAAAGCATCAGCCAGCAGGCCAACGCCAATACCGTCACCACGATCTGCTTTTGAGGGATATTCTTCATGCAATGCTGCCCCAACGTGCTGATGGAAGACTCAACTCACAACCGGGATCGGAACAATCGAAAGGTGTTAGTTCGCGTTCAAAGATGAGACAAACGGTATCGGGAAACTCGCGCTGGTACGAGCAACTTCTCCGAACGGATGGTCGAATTGTGTCTGCCTTGCCGATTGTCCGGTCGGCCTGATATGCAACTACGAATAATCCCGACTAAACTCGATCGACCTGCGAAGTCGTCGGTCATTAAACTGTAGCAAAATGCCACTATTGAAATGAGACCCGCCATGTCCCGACGTTTCGTTTTCAGTCTGTGCGCGATCAGCGCTTGCTCGCTCTACTTGCTCCCCGCGTGGGGCGAGGCTCCGCAAAAGATCGTCGAGATTGCGACGATCGAAGATCTCTTGGCCGAGATCAACTCCAAGGTCGAGTTTCTCGGTCAACAGATTGCGGACGCGGACGCCTTCGCGAAAGCGCAGGAGAAAAAAGAGATCAATCAAGCCGCCGGTGTCGTCGCCTGCATGGCTCAAGCGATCGTCGAACACTCTGGCACCACGAAGGCCAATTTCCAAGCCGCCGATTTGCGCGATGCGGCGGTTGCTTTGCGACCAGCGAAATCATTGGACGAGGCGACAAAACTTTTCGCGGCAGTCAAAGAGGCTCACTCCGGCAAGTCCTCTGGAACAGCGAAGCCCGACGCGGAATGGAACAGGCTGACGGGCATGGGCCGTATGATGGAAGAGATCAACAGTCGCTCGGCCACAATTCGCCGCGGACTGCGACGCCTGCAAAAGCCGGAGGAAACCGCTCGCGATTGCACGACACTTGCCGTGCTTGCATTGGCGATGGAAGTCGATACACACGAAGTCCACGACAAAGATCAGTTGCCATTGTGGAAGGAACTCTCGGTGAAGTACCGGACGGAAATGGTCGCTATGGCAAAGGCTGTTCGTGTCAAAGACATCGCGAAGGCGACCGAGCACTTCACCGCTGCCAACGAAGCCTGCAGCAAATGTCACGAGCAAATTCGGGACAAAGGAAAGTAACCGAAAAGTCATCTCTTGGACGCAGCCGTTGATCGAAACTGGATGAACCACCGATAGAATCACCACATCTTGCGTGACTGGAGATGAGTCGGCGAGCGGGGCGGCGTCATTCCCCCGGTTCTATGGTGAATGCACAAACTCCGTGACGTGGTTTCTCGGAACAAAAAGGGTTTCAGTATGTTTCCTGCAACGCTTTCTTGGCGAATGGTCTTCGTCGGCCTCTTGGTTGCGAGCGCTGCTCCGGCGTTAGCTCAAGGGCGTGGTCGTACGAACGGCGCGGTCAAAGTCGGCGCGAACGGACTCAGCACACAACAGATTCAGCAACAACTTCAGAACATAGCCACTCAGTTGAAGCAGGTCGAAAAGCCGCTGAAGGAAGCAAACGACAAGGTGGTCGAAGAACGTCGAACGCATCAAAAAGCAGAGTTGGAACACAAACAAAACATGAGAGATCTCAGCCAAGCGAAAAAATTTGCTGAGGAAGAAGGGAAGAACTCACCGGAGTTGAGGGCCGCTCAGAAGAGGTTGACCGAAGTCAGCGATCAATTGGCCACTGTACGCAAAAAAGTGGTCGAGTCGTTGAAGAAGGACAAGGAGGAATATCGCACCGCCGTCAAAGCTCATGGTGAGGCGGCTGACGAACTCAAGGCGCTGGGCAGCACCGATGCCTCCGCAGAAACTCGCAAGGCTCTGGCTAAAAAAACCTCGGACTTTGATCTCCGCCGCAAGACGATTGAAGATGTCGCGATGGCCGACAACTCCGAAGCCAAAGAACTGACCGCAAAGCTCAACGAGGCAAAGACGGAAGCTGCTGCGGCAGCGAAGAAAAAACATGATCAAATCGATAACGACCCCAAGATCGCGTCGGCAAAGGTCGGCTTCCAAAGAACTCGCGATGCACTCAAGAAGGCCAATGCCGATCTCGACCAAGCGGAAGCCGCATACGGCCGAGTGCAATCACAATTGCAAGCCCTGCGCAATCAGCAAGCCAACTTACAATCGCAGCAACAACTCATGCAAAAAATGCAGGGCAGCAAAGGAAACATCAACGGCAAACGCTGAAGTCGCAGATCGTTCCGTTGGTAATCGACGGCGCGACTAGGTGGTCCTGGCAACGAGTACACAATCACACTCCACGGAAAGCCCTGAAAACTCCGGGGCTTTTTCGTTTTCAAGAACAAGGAGCGTCGATCCTGATCGAAACGAAGTGAATCAATGTGGCACGACGCTCCGCGTCGTGAAGTGCGACACGGAGCATCGCACCACAATTCGGGCGGCGAGCTGGCCACGAAGACGCGCTGTCGCTGCCTCGGCTGTTGAATGTCTTCGTGAATGTGTGCGAGGCGTTGGCCTACGCGCACTCGCGCGGCATCATTCACCGCGACTTGAAGCCG
>JAYUFI010000436.1:0-14385 GCA_043738805.1 Planctomycetaceae bacterium
ACACCCCTCGGAGAGGTGGCAGAGTGGCCGATTGCACCGGTCTTGAAAACCGGCAGGGGCGTAAGTTCCTCGTGGGTTCAAATCCCACCCTCTCCGCTGATCAGCCGTCCTCAACGGCTCGCAAACGCCCTGATTTTCAGGGCGTTTCGCGTTTCGGTCGAACGAGCCTTTGTCGGCTTCACTCTCATCAGCCGTCATCACCCGAAACCCCGTTTTCTCATCCGCGCGTGCAACCATTCGTGCAACCAAAACAGAATGTCTGATCGGGGGCAGGGAGTCTTGATCGTTCGTCCCGGTCGCGCGGAGTGTCTGCCGTTCGTTCTGCGGAGTCGGATCGACCATCGGGAGTGCCGGGAAGCTTTGCACAAATAATCAGGTTGCATACTTCATGTAGGGTGGGCATTGCCCACCATTCCACCATCCTTTGTGGTACGAGGCCGCGAAGGCGATCAAGAGGTGGGCACTGCCCACCATTCCACCATCGTTTGTGGTGGGCAGTGCCCACCCTACATTTTTTGTGCAAAGCCGGGCCGGGAGCTTGTTCACGGCCGCCGACAGATCGAACAGACCGGCGTGCGTGTAGCGACCGATGGTCAACTCGACGGTCGAGTGACGAGCCAGCCGTTGCATGACCTTGGCCGATGCACCTGATCGACCGAGCCGGGACAGGAACGTGTGCCGCAACGCATGGAAGTCGGCCTGCTGGTCGTCTCGGTCGCGATACTTGAGGAAGTCCGTCTTGTTCATCGCCTCACGTTGCTCGTCGCCGTCTGCGGTCTCCAGCCACGTCTGGCGAGCGTTCGACAGATCGACCGGCAAGAACTTGCTCGCCCGCTTCTGCTGTGCCCACTTGCCGGGCCAGAGCGGTTCGTCCGCGCCGAGTGTCGCCAGCCACGGCCGCAACATCTCGGCGAGGTCCGGCGGGAGCGGCAGCGTGTCGCCGATCCTTCACCAGCCAGCGAGAGAATTGTTTGATCGCCCGCAGATAGGGACTCGCTTGCCGTTGGCAGCGACGTATACCGCACACGGTCATGAGTGAGATGTTTCCACGTTTAGCCCCAACGCCAACGGCGTGGGCGCAATCGACGGGTCGCCCCCTTCGCTCCCACGCCGTTGGCGTCGGGGCTAAACGTCTCACTCATGGCCGTGCGGGGTATAGCGGACGGTTTGCTTGCGGAACAGAGACATCGCAGAGACTCCCTTGGTGAGAAGCCCGCCACGGTGTTCGCGTCCGCTTCTCACGACGAAGCACGAACACCGCAGCTAGGCAAAGGTCGGTTTGAACAAGAGCATCGACGGGGCCAACGCGGGAGCGGCGGCTCGCCCGGATCAGTCGCGAGACACCTCCCGGCGATGGCCGATCCGCAACACCAGCACCAGCAGCACGTCAGCGTGAATTTCGTAGACGATGCGAAAGTCTCCCACCCGCACACGCCACAGGTTGTCGTCTCCGGCCATCTTCGCGACGCCGTGCGGGCGCGGGTCTCCGGCCAGAATCTCCACCGCCCGCACGATGCGCTTTTGCAGATCCACCGGCAGTCGGGCGAGGGACTTCGCGGCCGACGGCTTCAATTCGATCCGGTAGCGTCGCGTCGTCATGTCACTTCATTCCCAGCCGGGCCTTGATGTCCGCCAGCGGAACCGTTCCCTTTTCCTTGCGAGCCTTCTTGGCGGCCTTGAGATCGGCTTCCTCTTCCACGGCCTCCAGCAACTTCAAATCTTCCATCGACACCAGCGCGGCCACACCCTTGCCCCGTCGAGCCAGCACGATCCGCTCGCCCGAATACGCCACCCGGTTGAGTGCGTCCGCCAGGTTGTCCCGAATGTCTTTGATCCCGATTTGCGTCATGATTGCCCCCGTGCGTGGAAACCGACATGCCCCTGATGTACATCATCGGCATGAGGTCGCGGAAAGACAAGTTTCGTCTCCGGGGAACGAAATCACGCGGAACGTCGAACGGCAACCGGCCGTTGGTCCCGCGCGGCGTCCGTCGCAATCCTGCTCAGTCGTCATCAGCCGCGCGGCCGTTCGCGGGGAGCGTGTCTTTGAGGTCGCAAATTGCGACCTCAAACGTCGGTCGTGGTGGCCGCCGTTACCTGCCCTACGCCTTCACCGAGCATGGGGCATTCATGGCAGCCAGCGTGCTGAACTCGCCGCGCGCGATTGAGGTCAGCGTGTTCGTCGTGCGCGCGATCGTGAAGCTGCGGCGATTGGTGCTGGCTCACAAGGACTTGGCCGGCAAGCTCGATCAACTCGAACGCAAGGTCGGCAACCACGACGAGGCGATCAAGCAACTCGTCGCCGCAATCCGCCAACTCATGGCTCCGCCCGACCCGCCGAAAAAGGAGATGGGCTTTCACACGATCCGCGACTCGGCCAAAGAGCAGACGGAGCCATCAAAACCGACCGCCTCGGCGAAGGCACCGAAACGCCGGAAACGCAACGGTGCTTGAACGACTCGACAACCGACAGCGCTGCGTGGTCCGCGTGCTGGTGGAGAGGCTCGCGCCGTACAAGGGGCGAGTCGACGATCCGTGCCGCGGCTCAGCCGGCATGTTCGTGCAGAGCGAAAAGTTTGTCGAAGAGCATGGCGAGCGGATTGGCGACATCGCGGTCTACGGGCAGGAGTCCAACTCGACGACGCAGCGGTTGGCGATGATGAACCTGGCCATTCGCGGCATCGAAGGAGACCTCGGCCCCGTGTACTCCGACAGGTTCCGCCGCGACCTGCACAAAGACCTCAAGGCCGATGACGTGCTGGCCAATCCGCCGTTCAACGATTTGGACTGGCACCGCAGCGACGAGGACGTGCGGTGGAATTATGATCTGCCGCCCAAGGGCAACGCGAACTTCGCCACCAGCCAGTTCATCAACAACACTCAGATTTCCGATACCTTTCGAGAAGCCGCATAACTATGAGCACTGCATCCGCTCCTGCATCTCTGCCGCCTACGCCTGCGCCGCCTGTTCCACCAACGACGGTAGGCAAGCCGATGTTCTTCGGACCAGATGCCGCCGTGTGGAAAGACCTAATTCCCGACATTCCCGTCAGCATCATCGAACCAGCCGAGAAGCAGAAGCTCTTAGCGGCAGCGAAGGCCGCTAAAGACGAGCTCAAGACATTCCTACTGTCTTCTCTCCAAATGCAGCATGTTGTCGTGCTCGCTGGTAGTGGGACGTCCCTCGGGTCTGTTACCAAGGGGCCTTCAATGTGGGCGCTGTGGGACTACTGCGTGAACTCGAATCCCGATACCGGAACAGTCAAACGCACGATCGCGGACAAAGCCGCGAAGGTGATTGGTGACATTGGATACGACATCTCCGTTGAGAAAGAAAACATCGAAGCGCTGCTGTCCCGTTGCGAAGCGTTTCTCCAAGTGAAGGACAATAAAGATGTGACCGACTTCATCACTGCGTCGAAGAAGGTGATTCTCGAAAAGTGCTCCGAATTCATCGACCCCGCAGACGCAGGTCAATTGGCTGCCCATCGCACATTTCTCCACCGCCTTTCGCGTCGGCGTGTTCGCGATTCTCGGCTGAAGCTCTTCACAACCAACTACGACCTTTGCTTTGAGACCGCAGCAGGACGGCAGGGATTGGTCGCCTTGGATGGCTTCTCATTCACACAACCACGGCACTTCGACCCGCGATTCTTTTCGTATGACATTGTTCGTCGGCCCACAACAGGCGATGAAGTTGGCACGCCACTGGAAGGCGTCTTTCACATCTACAAGCTTCACGGCTCAGTGAACTGGTCGCGGTCTGGTGAAGGGGACGTTGAAGTGGTTCCCAAACCGACGCCGGAATCCGCGTGCCTGATTTATCCGGCAAAAGGAAAGTATCAACAATCCTACGTTCAACCCCACCTTGAATCGGTGTCGCAGTATTTCTCCGTTCTACGCGAGCCAAATACTTGTCTCATCGTGACTGGCTTTGGTTTCAACGACGACCACTTATCTGAGCCAATCCTCGCCGCCGTGCGAACGAATCCACATTTGCGGTTGATCATCATTAACCCGTCTGCCGACGAACTCACAGCGAGACCAACAGAGAAGAACAAATATTGGGAAACCTTGTTCGGCTTAGCCAAGCAGGGCGAGGACGTTTGGCTGATCAACGCCACATTTGGCGATTTCGCTGAGATGATTCCAGACCTGAAATCACTGACCCCGGCTCAGCGACTAACTCGGGATATTAAACTACTCGCAGGAACCAAATGAGCGCGTCATCCAACATCGAAGAAGCATTCCCAAGAGGTCTTCTAAGGCCCGAACTTTTCATCGGGATATTGTCGTCCGTTTCCGCTCAAGCCGTGCGATTCAACTTGAACGATGCTGGGTCGCCGAGTGGAGCGCACTTCCTCGGGGGACGCTACGGGAAGGGCGAGGTGGGTGAATTCGTTCTGATTGAAGGACAGATCAATCTCCTACTCGGACGAGTAGTAGAAATCCATCTTCCGGAGACAGCGCGGCACTCAGTCGATGCCTCGCACTCAAAGGTCGTGGATTTGGACGCGATCGGAACGATTCAACTTCTAGGTTCGGTCGCAATGGATTCGTTGCGAGTCACTGCTGGCGTTGAGTCGTATCCACGACTTGGCGACCGGGTTTATGCCGCGCCGCACAACTTTGTCGCCGACCTGCCGAGTCTAATGGAACCAGAAGGGAGTCCCGCGAGCGAAGTTCTGCTCAGATTAGGGTCGATCGATGTCGCTCTCGAAAGTGCCGTTTCGATTCGGCCAGAGAAATTGTTTGGACGCCACTGTGCGATTCTTGGAACAACTGGAGGTGGCAAGAGTTGGACGACGGCGCGAATCATCGAGGAATGTCTGAAATATAAGACCAAGATCATTCTCCTGGATGCGACGGCTGAGTATCGCGGATTTTCAGGCGAACACGTCACTCACTTTCATTTGGGAAATCCCGTCAACAAGGCCACGGGCTCTCTGGCGAGATCTCTGCCGCCGACATGTTTCGTCGAATCTGATTTCATTGCATTATTCGAGCCAGCAGGAAAGGTGCAGGGGCCGAAATTACGGGCAGCCATTCGGAGCCTCCGGTTGGCGAAACTCACGCCCGCGTTGGCCAATGAGGATGGCGTAATTGAAAAGATCAATAAGCCCAAGAAACTCGTAATTGAAGCGGAGCGAAAAGAAGGTGTCTCTGCGAAACTGGATAACCCTGCGCAAGAGTTCGACGTTATCAAACTAAACGCCCAATTGGTCCAAGAGTGTGCTTATCCAGACGCAAACTTCGGAAAAGACACGACACGATGGGGCGACGTTTCAAATGACTATACTTATTGCTTGTCTCTCATGTCGCGAATCAGCGCTGTTCTGACTTCCCCCTCGTTCGGTTGTGTCTTCAATTCGACTGACCCTGCGCTGACTGCTGCAATCGGTGACTTTGTTACCAACGACAAGCGGCTGCTTCGAATCTGTCTGAGTGGCGTCGCATACGAGTTCAAGGCACGAGAGATCGTCGCCAACGTCATTGGCCGACATTTGCTGAACACGGCTCGGGGTGGCTCGTTCTTAAACTCGCCTGTGGTGGTGGTGGTTGATGAGGCACACAATTTCCTCGGAAGACAAATCGGAGGGGAGGACGCTGTGGCAAGGCTTGATGCGTTCGAGTTGATCGCCAAAGAAGGTCGGAAGTTTGGCTTGAACATTTGCCTTACGACGCAGCGCCCACGCGACATCACGGAAGGCGTGTTGAGCCAAATGGGAACGCTCGTTGTTCACCGACTGACGAATCATCTCGACCGCGAGGTGGTGGAGCGCGCATGCGGCGAGATTGACCGTTCCGCTTCATCATTCCTTCCAAATCTGAAGCCCGGAGAAGCAGCGATCATTGGCGCGGACTTCCCGATACCACTGACGATCCAAATCTTTCCACCAGACGCAAAGCCGAAGTCTGACGGTCCAAACTATCAAAAGTTTTGGCAGCTTGATCCACCCAAATCCTCCGCCGCATCGTCTGGCATTTCGTCGGCTGCATCTTCGTCAAAGGCTGGCTCTTGACGTGGGATCTGAAACGCGGCGTTGCCGACTTGGATGTCGATGCTGGTTTCGTTCCAGTGGGCGGTGAGCGGCGGCGGGATGGTCGGGGCTTCGTTGAGCAGGCTTTGAAGGGGCGTGCGGACATAACGATCCAGGAACAACGACATCGTTTTGCCGGCCACGGAGTCGAGATGTTGCCAAGCAGCGTCGCCGATGAAGACTTCGCCTTGATGAGCGAGAAAGGCTTGGATCAGGGCGTCGAGTTTTGGGTTCGGCGTGCTGTCTAAGCAGACGAGGACGGGAGTGAAACCACTGGCTCGGCAGTCGGCGGGGAAGTCGAGTTCTTCTTGCCAGCGACCTTGTCCCGAGGCAGCGATCGTGACGCGAATCTTGAATTCGTAGGCGCGGTCGTCGAGCAAGCAATCGACCTGCCGACCTTTGCTGCGATCGCTCTGACGTTTGACCGGACTCTTCCTGGCCGGTGCCGGAGTGCCGCCGATGGCGTGAGCAATGATCGGCTCGAACAGGTAGCCGGTTTCCTGAGCGGCGCGATTGTCGATGTCGTAGAACCACTTCCTCCAAAACAGGAAACCAGCCAAGGCATCGGTGTTGAGCTTGCCGAATTGCAGCAAGCCGCGCGGGCCGACTTGCTCCAGCGTGGGAAGTGGCTGAGTGCTGAGGATTCGCTCGTACTTCAGCCGGGCCTTGTGCATTGCGGCGAGGCACGCGAAGTAGGTGTCGGCGTCTGCTTGCGACGTGACTAGGCGCTCGAAGAGAGCTTTCGCGTCCAGTCCGGTGACGACCAAGGTTTCCAACGGCTCGCTGCTGAAGAACGACGGGAACGGCTGCGCGAATTCGGGGAACTGATCGACGAGCCCCAAGTCTTGGACGATTCGCCCGACCAAATACGCACAGCATTCGTTGGTGAGGCCCACCGCTTGTGCTCCGTTTCCCAGCGAGCGGGCCTTTTGCCAGATCGTCGCTTGGGCTTTCGTCAGTCCCATAGTTGGAGCACTTTCTGTTTCGTCCCGCTTATGAATCGCTGTTTGACTCGGCGAGTGACTTCTTCGAGGGCGGGACTCATTCCGCTGGCGAGCGTGGGGACAAAGCTCAGCAATGCGCCGGGGCCATGTGTCGGACGTGGCGATGCGAGGTCTTGTCGAAGCGATTCCGCGATGCGTTGAGCGAGCAACGGGGGGACGGCGTTGCCGATGAGTTGAGCCTTCTCGGACACGCTCCCTTGGAATTGGAAGTCCGCCGGGAACGTCTGCAAGGTCGCGCACTCGCGAAGAGTGAGCGGCCTGTCTTCAGTGGGATGAATGAACTCTCGCAGCACGCCGCCAGTGATCGCCTTCGAGGGTTCGTCGGCACGTAGGCGTCGGACACCGGCGGGGGCACCACCACGTCGTTCAGTCGGCGTGCCATCCATGACTCGGCGAAAGGCTCGCTTGCGGTAGCTCTCGTGCCAGAGTTCTTCTGGCAGATCACGCATTGTTTGGCCTTGTCTCAACAACATGGCGCGTCGCGAGTCTTCGTCGCTCAGCCGTTGGATGGCGTGATCGGTGAATGACCCATTGCCGTTGCAGGACGCTGGCGGCAGGTCGGCCAGCGAATCAGCCAGCGTGGGTGTCGCGCAAGACCTCACGCCGTTGGCGAGATGCGCGCCGGGTGCTCCAAACGCCGCGTGCGTTGCCTCTGGAAAAGATGGCTCCCAGCCGAGTCCGCCGATGGCGATGACTCGCTTGCGATGCTGCGGAACACCGAAGTGAGCGGCGTTGATCTTGCGAAGATGGATTCGGTATCCCGCCTCGATCAACGGTTCGAGTAGTTCCAGCACGAAGTCGCCACGCGCTCCGGTCAAGAATCCTTCGACGTTCTCGAAGACGAACGCGGCGGGACGAACGCGCGCGATGAGGCGGCTGAACTCGCCGACCAGCGAGTTGCGGGCATCGTTGGCTCGACGCATCCCCGCCGACGAGAAACCTTGGCACGGCGGCCCGCCGACGATCACCGTCGGACAAGAGATGTCCAAGTCACGAGTGATCGCGACACGCTGAACGTGATCGCCCAGATTGGCTCGATAAGTCTCGACCGCAGGTTGCCAGTGGTCGAATGCGGCCTGCGATCGGAAGCCGGCGCGAACGAATCCCAGCGAGAGGCCGCCTGCTCCGCAAAACAAGTCGATCACCGACGGTGGCGTTGTCGTGTTCTTCACACTGCACCCATTCCAGCAATACCAAGGGGACCATGATTGCGGGCAATTCAGAACGATCATGTTCTGATTGAGGCAGCATTCTATCGGATTCGCCGCAATCGGCCATCGGCTTCACCGGCACGCCCATCGAGCAGAACGACGCCAACACGCGGGCTGTGTTCAGCGACTACGTCTCGGTCTGCGACATCCAGCGAGCGGTCATCGACAAGGCCACGGTGCCGCTCTTCTATGAAAGCCGCATCGCCAAGCTGAGCCTGAACGAAGCCGAGTTGCCCAAGGTCGATTCCGAGTTCGAGGAAATCACCGAAGGGGAAGAAGAGGATCGCAAGCAGAAGCTCAAGACCAATTGGGCCGCGCTGGAAGCACTCGTCGGTAGCAAGAAGCGGATTCGCCTGATCGCGGCAGACTTGGTCCAACACTTCGAGCGGCGACTGGAGGCGATGGACGGCAAGGCGATGGTCGTCTGCATGAGCCGCCGGATTTGCGTGGACCTCGACAACGACTCATCAAGCTCCGCCCCGACTGGGCCAGTACACCAGACGACGACATCGAAGCCGAGAAGAAGCAATCCACCGTCGTGAAGATCGTGATGACCGGCAGCGCCGACGACGGAGCCGACTGGCAGCCACACATCCGCAGCAAGTTACGCCACAAGGCTCTGGCCACGCGATTCAAAGACACCAAAGACTCGTTCCACATCGTCATCGTCCGCGACATGTGGCTGACCGGCTTTGATGCCCCCGGCCTGCACACGATTTACGTGGACAAGCCGATGCGCGGCCACGGACTGATGCAAGCCATCGCTCGCGTACACCGCGTCTTCCGCGACAAGCCGGGCGGTCTGATCGTCGATTACCTCGGATTGGCCGATCAGTTGAAGCAAGCGTTGGCGACCTACACCGAGAGCGGCGGCCAAGGCTCGCCCATCATCGACACGGCTCAAGCGGTCGCCGTGCTGCTGGAGAAGTACGAAGTCTGCTGCGACCTGATGCACGGCTTCGACTGGTCGAAGTGGATGACCGGCACGTCGGCCGAACGGCTCGGCTTGTTGCCCGCCGGTCAGGAACACGTCTTGCAACAGGCAGACGGGAAGGCTCGCTACGCCAAGCTCGTGACTGACAGCTCCCGTGCCTTCGCCTTGTGGGTGGGTAAGACAAAGGTGTCAGGAGCCGAATGCCGGTCTGTTGGTTGGAAACGGTACTTGGCACCTTTGATTTCCCGCTGCTGCCCACAATTTCGGGAGGGTTGAGGGTTCGCGTCCGCGTCTGCCTTTCATCGTCGTGTCTTTCGTGTGAATGTGGTCACGTCGCGTCTTCCAGACGGTATTGTCGCCGCTCGCCGTATGGTCTCAGTCAGTCGGCGGAAGCGTTCGTGGCCCGTCGGTCGTCTCGGTCAATGGCCCGCTTGACTCGCTTCCACAGGGCCGCGTTGTGGAGCTGCTCCAAGCCGAGAGCTTCCAAGCACCGTTCCTTGGAGCGGTACTTCCCCGACTTCCAAGCCGCGACGATGCGAGCCTCATCGGCGTCGGCTGTTTGTCGCGCGTCCCGCTCCCCGTCGCCTTGCGGCGGCGCGATCGTTTCCGGTGTCGTGTTGCTCATCGCGGGCATCCTGATTCGAGCGGCGGGCCGTTCGAGGCTGGAGTCGTCAGGACAGACGCGACTTCACAGCCCCGAACCGATTTCATCACGAGCGGTTTGCAACCCGTCATGAACCCGTTGGCGGAGATCCTACCGCTCACCCTGTCGAGATCGAAGCGGACGAGAAGCACCAGCAGCGTCTTTGAGGCTCGACTTCCGCTTTCCTTCCGCTTCGTCACTCAAAATCGCCTACACGTCCCTCAAAACCAACACCAAAAGCGGAAGGAAGGAAGTGGTTTTTTTCGTGTCCAAAAGCGAAAACGGCGCGGTCCACAAACCGCAATGGGTGGGGGCAGGTGTCTGGAAGAACCTACGAAGCGGGGAAGGGGGACAGCTATCCCGCCACGCCATTCGCGGCTTCATCGGTAAGCCGTGGCGACGAGTGCCATCACGGCCGCTTTGAGATGCTCGGGAAGCGTCGGCCAAGCGCCGATCACCTTGGACAACTCCGCATCGACCGGCTCGGTTGCCGACTCGACGGACGTGCAACCACGGTCGTTTTCCGTTTCGCGCGTGCAACCATTCGTGCAACCCGAATCAGAGACAAGTTGCAACCCGTTGGCCTGATTGTCGGTTCCGTCGAGATTGCACCGGTCTTGAAAACCGGCAGGGGCGTAAGTTCCTCGTGGGTTCAAATCCCACCCTCTCCGCTCTTCCACGAAGCCGTCGCCATAACTTGGCGACGGCTTTTCCTTTGTAATTCGGCGATTATCCGGACCTCCCGTTTTGTGCTGAAAATGTGCTGAACCCAAAACTCACTGCTACCGAACCTGATTTTCTCGAATGCCTAACTGGATGAATCATCTCCTCTTGGCTCACCGCCCGAGTCCGTTGCCCCGAGCCGCTTGATGCGATCCTGCGAGATCGGGCTGCTGATGTGCGTGTACAGACGCATGATCGTCGGATCGACATGCCCCACCCAAGTCCGGACGACCGCTTCCTCGATCCCTTTCGTCAGGCAACGCGAGATGAAGCTGTGGCGGAACGAGTGCAGCTTCCCCTCCATGCCAAGGCGGGCGAGAACCCGCTTGAGCGCCGCGAGCGAACGCCGCTCGTCGATCTGACGATCCAGCGTGGGGTGGGTCTTGGTGGACTTCGCAGTCAACACCCAGCGACCGTGACGGGAACAGGCTTCCAAGAATGCCCGCAGCTTCGGACTTAACGGGACGGCCCGCTCATCGCCAGTCTTGGGCTTCCATCCTTCTTTGGCCCGGATGTGGATGACGTTGGTTTTCAGATCGACATCGGGCCAGGTCAGAAATTGTGCCTCGCCGATGCGGAGTCCGGTTTCTGCCAGCAACAGAAACGTGTCAGCATGTGGCGTTCGAGCGGCAGACAGGATCTGTTGGATCTGCGTTTCGTCAAAATAGGGCTGCGGCGTTGGCTTGGGCTTTTTGAGCCGCAGCCCCAAGAGCGGATCCTTCGTTGCCATCCCGCGAGTCACCGCAAACTTGACCAATTGCCGAACGATTACGGACTCGTGGTAGATCGTGATGGGGCCGCAACTCTTGGCTCGCTCAGCACGGAATCTATCGACGAACGCGATGTTCACATCGAGAATCGAACTCCGTCCCAATGACAGGGCAATTGACTCGACCACGATGAATACCTGCGAGTATTTTCCAATTGTTTTCTTTGCGCGCCCCTCTGCAATGAGATCGTCCTTGTAGGCCGCAATCACTTCGATGATTGTCGCCGACTCGGCCGCGACGGGCCGCTCACCTGCCGTCAACCTGCGGTCGAGTTCCAAGGCTTTGCGAATGGCGACTTTCTTGTTGCTGGCCTTGAGCGATAGACGCTGTTGCTGCCCGTTGAACTGATAATTCGCATGCCAAGTGTCACCTCTCAAAAAAATGCGGACTCTTTCACCAACGGGTTCTGATGAGCTGGTATTATTCATTATGAGTGAGGCCTCCATTGACGAAGTGAGTGAGAAGTCGATTGCGGTGCAGACGGAGGTGCTTTCCCGCTCGTTTTGCACAGCCTTTTAGTCGCCCTTGGCTTGACCATGCGTAAATGGTTGCCTTTGGGACTTGAAGCAGTTCTGCCGCTTGATCGACGGTGAGCAGGGGCGGGAATGGATTTCCTGCGGGATCAGTCCCGAGAGATGAAAGTTCCTCCTTGGTCAACGGAGGAAAGTCGTGTGAGCGGGGGCGGGACATTCGAGATACTCCTTGAAGAGTTTGAGGTTGTTGACAACCTGCTCCGGAAACCCGACAAAGAAACAAGGAAGTCATCTGAACGGAATTCGCAACCTTTTCTCACAAAAGCAGTTGGGGAGTGAAGCCGCATCAAACCAATGGAGGGGAGTTGAATGCCGAGTCAATGGAATCCAAAACGCGGCACTGTTTTTGGTCGATTGAAAACAAAAACAGACGACGCGTTCGCGCAAGAGATGGAGAAAGCCAGGGGAAGGGAGGCAGACGGATTGTCAGCAGTAGCGATGGAATGGATCTCAAATCGCCGTGTAATCAAGTCTGTTCCCCAAGACTTTCGATTGCCGCTTCGAGTCATTCGGAGATCTGATGGATTGCGGCAAATCGTTCCCGGCTGTAACCCGCGTGACTTTCTGATTCGGGCGGCGGCCGGTGGATTGGGGCTGTTGCAACGTGTGAAACAGCCAACCGCGGATGTGCTTCAGACTTATCGACTGATGACTTTGCTCTTCCAGTGGAGTTTCTCCAACCGATGTCTCATGAGCCGGACGATTCGGCGGGCTGAGGATCTGGAGCTTCGCCGCAGCGAACGCGATGACAGTTCCAAGCGAGATATCTTGCCGGAGATCACGCTCACGAAAAGCGAGTATTCATCGGAACGGCTGACGCCTGACCAACTCTTGAAACGCGGTCGCGAGTCGGCCCGCGAGCGTGGCATTCCATCAGTCTCCACTTTTCATCAAATCAATCTCGGGCTATTAGCGACGGCCCGTCATTCGCCAAATCTGGTGAACCCTAGTAATTCCGAAAGCATTAAATCATGTATTCGGCTCAACTTGTTTGGTCTAAACCAAGGAGAACGAATCGACGATGTCGAACGGATCGCTCTCATCGAAGAGCGATTGCTTGAGGCTGTGCGGAAGCACTTGGATTTAGCCGACGCAGAATTCCGAAAATGGATGTGGGGAGACTTCGCCAACATCGTCTGGCAACTTGCCAAACGAAAAGCCATACCGGGCGGACCTTTCTCGCCGGATCAAGTTCGTTTCGTCTTGTTTGATCTCCTGTGGAGGTCATTTGGGTACGTCAGCGATTGCGTTCGACTGCAAATGCAGGCGGTGCGACTGGCGATCCATCCGGCCTTCTCAGAGCAAGAACGTCATGTCTTCGGATTGTGGTACGACGCCCAACCGTGGGTGGCTGGTCTCGCGCCGGTTGTCTTGCACAATCAGTTCGGCTTGCTGCTGCCAACTTTGGCCGATCTTGAAGCTCCAGGTGCGGACAGCGAGCAATTTTGGCAGGCATTCTCGCTGGCGATGTATTGGTCATCCGAAATGGCAGCAAATCGCCGCTGTGCCGACGTCAACCAGAAAAAGCATAAACGCTGCGGTTTTTCAAACTCATTCGACCATGAGTTTCTCAATGAAGACCACGATCCCGTTTGGGAAGAGGCGAATTTCGATTCCGAAGACTGAATCGCGAAATCGTCCGATCAAAGAGCAAAGTGTTCGCACGGCCAAGATCGGTGGTGACCTTGATGAGCTTGTTGCCCCCACGAATCGTATGACGGGCAATGCGCTGGCTCGAAACACCCTGGACGCGTTGCATGAGGGTGTTTGCACATGGAATTCTGAAATCGTTTTAGCAGATGCTGCGAGGTCCAAGACTTCAGCCTAAACTTCGATCCTGTTGGGGTTCGCGTCGCGTACGGCAATGCTCCCTTGTTGCCGACTTGCCGGAACTCAGTAATGACCGAGTTTCGGCGAGTGTTGTCGCGTGTCATACGATGAATTCTTCGGCACGCGAACGTTTGTGACGCGCGCTATTTCCAGCGTTTTGAGGCCTATTGGTCTGCTGTTCGATCCATGTGCGGGCGAGTTCTCGGCCGATCACGTCTGCGAACCCGCGCTGAGCATCAGTCAATTCTGGCTTCAAATGATCGGCGGGGCATTGCTGAAGACAATTTGGTAGATCCTGCGTCATGACGGAGTGTCTCCTGTGAGTTAGAGGGGCATTGTCATTACACCGAGGACGGTTTGACCTGATGTGATTTATGGAGGTTGATCGATTGACAGTTGGTCGGAGTTCACGATCACAGAAAGAACCGATTTGACATCTTGGCAACCGTGCCCCTTGAGCAATCGGTGTCATTCATACTTCAAGCCACCACGTTCCACAGCCGGGCGGCGGCACCGAGACAATCGACAATCTGAGAATGATGCCTGAACGTGCGTGTGAACGTGGTCAGCAGAGCTACACGGCCTCCTCACATATAATATGACACGAAAACGGCATTTATTTAGCTGGTTGAATGATGGCAAATTTTCGCAGGTCGGTTTGACATGTTGAAGCAAATGGGCTTCGTGTCACGCGCG